>CAMBFY010000058.1 GCA_945865415.1 Sphingobacterium thalpophilum | reverse complement strand
AGGTGGGTTCCATCAACTGTACCTTCATAATCTGTTCCGATTGAACCGGCAGCACTGATGTAAATAAGATCTTTCATGCCTCCTTTTACCAGTTTATCAAATTCAGTTCTCAAAGCCTGATTCTTTTCATTCATGCTTTTTAATAAACTGGCCTGAAAAATAGCCCGGGTATACTCCACATTTTCGATAAACACAATGGGTGTTTTTGGATTTTTGGCCCGAATTGCTGTAGCTAATGGGATCATACTATCGGTTACCATTTTCGCGGTCATGTTTGGAAGGCAGTCGATAACATAATAAGATGCTTTTATTCCTGAAATGAGTTCGGCAATAGGAGGATCCATTCTTCCATTTCCACTAAAGCCGAAGTTAATACAATCCACATTCAGCTTTCTGGAGATGATACTGGTAAATACCATACCAGGTCTTGAAGCACATCCTCCCTGCAAAATACTGGTACCATAAAATACTATTGGAAGCTTCTTTTCAGCATCAGGCTTCGTAATTGTACTGCCACTTTCTAAGCCAATTTCCACTTTGGTTGTGCCATCGTAAAGTGGTAAATAAAGTTTAAACTCCCTTTCTCCATTACTCAAACCACTAATCAATGAAGCTTCATTTTCTTTGGCTGTTGGTCTGCCGGTATTTACATAAGTCCACACTCCATTAACTCTGCAATATAAATCAACGCCTTTTATGCCCGTTTCGGCCATATGGTTCATTTTGGTATCATTCAGCAATGCCCATTTTACTTTTACAGAACTTGAATTGGTATTAAATCTTATTGAGATTCCGGCAGAGTTTTTTGAAAGATCCCAAACCTGCTTTCTGACTTTTTCCTTGTAAGAGGCTGGTAAGCGGTCGTACGGACTTTCTTTTTCAGATTCAGCCACTCCTGTCCCTTCTATAATGAAAGATTCTTTGCCATAATAAATCGTATGATCAGGTTTGGCAGGACTTTCCTGAGAAATAACAGAATTGCTGATAAAGCTCAGGAGTAGAAGACAGATTAAATTACGCATGGATTTGTTTTTAGAATGTGTGATTAAATATAGGATTACATTCAATAAGTTACAAGGTGCATGCAAAGTAACGCGGTAGGCAGGATATTGTTATCTCATTGCCGGTTTTTGGCAAATCGCTTTGATTTTGCATCCTGATTAAATGTATAAACCGTTATCTTGCAATGCTAGATCTAAATTGATTAAATTGACATGAAAATGAATGGCATTTCTGGATGAGTACCCAGTCTGAAGATATTAAGTTGAAGTTCTCATCTTATGAAATTTTTGTAATACTGATTCTAACGCTGACTCAGTTTACTGTTGTTCTTGATTTTATTGTGATTTCTCCACTTGGTGATCTCCTAATGAAAACAATGAGCCTGAGTACTGCCCAGTTTGGATTATCTGTATCGGCTTATGCATTCAGTGCCGGATTTTCGGGCCTGATGACCGCCGGGTTTGCAGATCGTTTCGACAGAAAGAAATTGCTTTTGTTTTTTTATATCGGCTTTATTGTTGGGACATTTCTTTGTGGCTTGAGTCAGAGCTATCCAATGCTTTTGGCTGCAAGAATATTTACCGGCTTGTTTGGGGGAGTGATTGGGTCAATTTCAATGGCTATTGTTTCAGACTTATTCCCGCTTGAGAAAAGAGGCAGGGTGTTTGGCTTCCTGCAAATGGGTTTTGGAGCAAGCCAGGTTTTAGGAATTCCATTAAGTTTATATATCGCAACTTTCTGGGGCTGGCAATCGCCTTTTCTAATGATTGTGGGTTTATCAATTATTGTCTGGCTTTTAATAATTTTTAAACTGAAGCCGGTATCTGAGCATTTAGATCATAAAACTGAGCAGAATGCTATTGCACATTTATGGCAAACCCTAACCCTGAGAAAATATCGGATCGGCTTTCTGGCTACCGCCTTTCTTTCTTTGGGTAATTTTATGATGTTGCCCTGGGGAAGTGCATATGTAATTAATAATCTAATGATTACGGTTCAGGAGCTTCCATTTATTTATATGGCTTCAGGAGTATGTACGCTTACGATTATGCCCATCGTTGGTAAATTGAGCGATCGTTTTGATAAATTTTACTTGTTTGCCATCGCTTCACTAATCCTGATCGTGGTGATCATTATTTATGCGAATCTTGGGCATGTTTCATTTTGGATCGTGCTGATTATGAATTTGGGTTTACAGGTAGGCTTCATGAGCCGGACAGTACCCTCCATTGCGCTTTCATCGGCTTTGCCTCAGAAAAAAGACAGGGGCGCGTTCATGGGAATAAATTCATCATTGCAGCAGATTGCCGGAGGATTTGCTGCTGCTATTAGCGGAATGATCGTTGTTCAGAATGATAAATTTAGTCCGCTTGAACATTATGATACTCTTGTTTATGTGGTGGTTTTACTCTCCATAATTTCTGTATTTTTACTTTTGCGAGTGAGCAGAATGGTTAAGCATGGAGATTGATTAGAACAAAGAACAAGGAACAAAGAACCAAGATTCAAGAACGAAGATTCGTGAGCCAAGATTCTTGACATTGTGGTGGTTCATTTGAAAATCCTTGTTTTGAATAAATAATTCATAATAAATCGGGATTCTCTAACTAACTACTTAACTTACTAGCCAACCAACTATCAAGAATTGGATTCAGAAAGAAATTCCGTTTATTTGTATTGACACAAGAAATTCAGAATACATGCTTTCAAAAAAGACCCGTTATGCTTTAAAAGCGCTTGTAGTTTTAGGGAAGAATTTTGGGGGAACACCTATTCAAATTTCTAAAATTGCCTCAGAGGAGCATATTCCCAAAAAATTTCTGGAGCAAATTCTGCTCGATTTAAGAAATGCAGGGCTCTTGTTTAGCAAAAAGGGTTCCGGTGGTGGTTATGGACTGGTAAAAGATCCTGCAGAGATTTCGGTGGTGCAAATTCTACGTCTTACCGGTGGTCCGGTCGCTCTTCTTCCATGTGTTAGCCTAAATTTTTATCAGAAATGTGATGAATGCAGCAATGAAGCGATATGCGGAGTTAGAGATGTTTTTGTTGAGGTTAGAGACGCTACGGTCAAAATTTTAACGGAAACAAGTATCGCCGACCTGATTAATAGAGAACAAAATTTAATACAAAATTTTACCTTGTAATTTTTTTTAATAAATAGTCTACTAGTTCTATATACTTTATATTATATTTAGCCAATGAAAAAAATGGCTAGCATATTTTCAATGAAAGAGTAATGATTTGTTGTTATCGGGCTAGTTAATCATTGAAGAAGACCAGACATAAAATTAATTTTTAGACGTGTGAACCTCTTTACTAATTGAAGAGGTTTTTTTTGAGTTTTAAATGAACAGTTTCAGAACAGAGTTAGAAGATCCGATTGTACAAAAGGATATTATTGATCTTGAAAAGAAGATCCGGGAGTTCCGTGAAGGTAAGATCCATGATGAAAAATTTCGTAGCCTTCGTCTGGCCCGCGGTATTTATGGGCAGCGACAGCCGGGAGTTCAAATGATCAGGATTAAGCTTCCATTCGGGAAAATTAGCTTTAAGCAGATCCTGCGTATTGCTGACATTTCTGATGAGTATGCTAGCAGTAATCTTCATTTAACCACTCGTCAGGATATTCAGATTCATTATGTAAGTCTGGATCGTACCCCGGAATTATGGGCAAAACTTGAACAGGATGATATCACGCTCAGAGAGGCTTGTGGAAATACCGTTAGAAATGTAACTGCCTCTTCAACTGCCGGAATTGATCCAAATGAGCCTTTTGATGTTTCACCTTATGCTCATGCAACCTTTAAATATTTTCTGCGGAATCCAATTTGTCAGGAAATGGGTCGGAAATTCAAGATTGCATTCTCTGCTACTGAAGCTGATTCTGCATTTACCTATATTCATGATCTGGGTTTTATTCCGAAGGTTCAGATCAAGGAAGGGAAAGAAATAAGAGGCTTCAAAGTATTGTTTGGCGGCGGACTTGGTGCTCAGCCTTCAATAGCTCATGCCATCAACGATTTTCTTCCTGAGGATGAGCTTATTCCTTATATTGAAGCTACTCTTCGCGTTTTTGACAGACATGGGGAGCGTACTAACAGGAATAAGGCGAGAATGAAATTCCTGGTTGCGAAATTAGGACTTGAAGAGGTCTTGGGCTTGATTGAAGCTGAGAAACTGGCAATTCCATTTAAGAAATTTGCAATTGATCGGGATACAATTTCCCAACCGGAAATACCTGATGTAACTACACTTCCAGAAGCGCAAATCGAAGATCAGTTTGAATACCAGCGTTGGCTTGATACCAATGTATTTGAGCAAAAGCAGGAAGGATTTTATGGTGTTTACATCAAGGTAACAACCGGAGATATTCCTACGGAAAAAGCAAGAAAGTTCATTTCAGCGATCAGGGGCTTGGTAGCAGACGAAATAAGGATTACTATTAATCAGGGTTTGTTATTGAAGTTTGCAACAAAGCATACTCTGCCGAAACTTTTTGAACGCTTAAAAGAACTGGATTTTGTTAAGCCAGGTTTTGATAGTGTTGGAGATGTTACAACCTGCCCTGGTACAGATACATGCAACCTTGGAATTTCCAACAGCACCGAATTAGCAAGGGTTTTGGAAGATCTTATTTCTGATGAATACGATGAATTACTCGATAATCAAGATATTAAAATAAAGATAAGCGGTTGCATGAACAGCTGTGGTCAGCATGGGCTTGCTCAGATAGGCTTCCATGGCAGTTCATTAAAGGCGGCAGGAAAGGTAGTCCCGGCAGCTCAGGTTTTATTGGGTGGAGGAACTTTAGGTGATGGATTGGGTCTTGCTGCCGATAAAGTGATTAAAGTTCCTTCAAAAAGGACTAAAGATGTTGTTAGGATTGTGCTTGATAATTATCAGCAGAATAAAGCAGAGAATGAACTTTTCAACGGATATTATGACCGAACCGGGAAAGATTATTTTTATCAGTTATTAAAACCACTTGCTGATTTAACTACGCTTACACCTGATGAGTTTGTCGACTGGGGACATGAAGAGACCTTCGAAACAGCTATTGGTGTTGGAGAATGTGCCGGAGTAATGATTGATCTGGTTTCAACCTTATTGCTTGAAGCGGAAGAGAAACTGCGATGGTCTGTTGAATCGTACGATGCGAAGGCATACTCTGATTCAATCTATCATGCCTACAGTGTATTCATAAGTAGTGCAAAAGCAATGCTGCTTGATAAAGGTATCAATAGCAGTACTCAAACTGGGATTATTCGCGATTTTGATGAACAATACAGCGAGAGCAGCATTCTTGCGGGTCTGGGAAGCTTTAGCGATCTAGTGTTGCAAATAAATAAACATGAGCCTTCGGCTGACTTTGCTCAACATTATGTGGGCACTACAGTTGATTTTATCAATAGAATTAAGAAAGCAAAGGAGGTGAGTCAACCATGATACAAACTCAGTTAAAAACTATAATTAAGGAACCGAGAATTACACTTGTTGGTGCTGGTCCTGGCGATGCGGAGCTGATCAGTTTAAAAGGTGTGCGTATTTTGAAATCTGCAGATGTAGTTTTGTACGATGCTCTGGTGAACAATGAATTACTGGATTTTGCACCAGAAAGCGCAATAAAAGTATATGTTGGAAAACGTTCCGGTGATCATTCGCATTCGCAGGAAGCAGTGAATAAGTTGATGATTGATTATGCCCTAAACTACGGTCATGTGGTTCGTCTCAAAGGTGGAGATCCCTTTGTGTTTGGACGTGGTTTCGAGGAATTGGAAATGGCTGCTTCTTATAGCATTCAAACTGAAGTTGTTCCAGGAATTTCGAGTAGCATTTCTGTTCCTGCTCTTCAGGGTATTCCGGTTACTCATCGTGGTTCAAGTGAGAGTTTTTGGGTTGTTACCGGAACGACAAGTTCAGGAGAAATTTCCAAAGATCTTTATACTGCTGCAAAGACAGATGCCACAATCGTAGTTTTGATGGGACTGAAAAAATTAAAGGAGATAGCTGAGCTATTTGTTGCTGAGGGCAAAGGCAGACTTCCTGCGGCAGTTATTCAGAATGGATCAATGGAAAATGAGAAGGTAGTAATAGCAACAGCGGGTACAATATTTGAAACTGCACAAGATCAAAAAATTGATTCCCCGGCTCTGATTATATTTGGGGAGGTTGTAGGCTTGCATTCAAAATTTCAGCCAATCAAGGCTTTCTATGAGCTTTCAGAGGGAGAATAACATTGAAGTTTTAAATCAGGGGAATCAACTTTTTCCGGTATTCCTTAAGCTTAATCAGCTTAAGGTTTTGCTAGTTGGTGGGGGTAATATCGGACTCGAAAAACTACAAGCAGTATTAATAAACAGTCCTGAAGCTAAAATTACTATTGTTTCTGATACCTTTCTGCCGTCAGTTTTGGATTTCGTTGCAAGTTATCCTGAAGTAAAACTTTTTCACAGAAAATTTGAACCAAATGATCTGCTTGGCCATGATCTCGTCATTCTGGCGACCGGAGATAATATAGTAAATGCCGAGATCAGAATCCTGGCACGGGAGCTGAATTTATTGATCAATGTAGCAGATAAACCTGAACTCTGTGATTTCTACCTGGGTTCAATCGTTAAAAAAGGCGATCTTAAAATTGGCATTTCCACCAATGGGAAATCACCAACAGTTGCCAAACGTTTGAAAGAACTTTTTCAGGAGAATCTGCCTGATGAACTGGATCTTTCCTTACAGCAAATGAATGCATTAAGAAATACACTTAATGGTGATTTTGCACATAAAGTGAAAGAGTTAAACAAGGCAACCGCCATTCTTGTCACTCCTGCATCTGAACAAGTGGCCAGTCAAAGATTGCGCATGGCCTTATGGGGCGCCGGTTTTTTTAGTATCTTGCTAGTTTTGGGACTTTTCTGGTTTAATAATCCATCATTCAGGAATTACTTAGCGGGGATTCATCCTACTTTTTATTATTTTCTGATAGCCGGTTTTATTTTTGCAATGATCGATGGGGCGATTGGAATGTCATATGGGGTTACCTCCACAACCTTTTCATTGTCCATGGGTATTCCTCCGGCATCTGCAAGTACCGCAGTACATGTATCGGAGATCTTGAGCAATGGTATTGCAGGCTGGATGCATTTCAGGATGAAAAACGTGAACATGCGTTTATTTTGGTTATTGCTTATTCCCGGAGTGATCGGAGCTGTTCTTGGAGCGATTTTACTTTCATCTCTTGAACATTACAGCTATATACCCAAGCCAATTGTTTCAGTGTATACCTTAATTCTTGGGCTAGTTATTCTGCTTAAGGCAGTCAGGGTAAATCGTAAAAAAATAGGTGCTAAAATCAAAAATATTCGTTTTTTGGGTTTTGGTGGCGGATTTATAGATGCGGTTGGTGGTGGTGGATGGGGGTCGATTGTTTTGTCATCTCTAATTGCAGGCGGACGCAATGCCCGTTATGCTTTGGGAACGGTGAAGCTTTCAAGATTCTTTATCGCATTGATGAGTTCTCTGGCATTCATCACTATGCTGAATAATGTTTACTGGGATGCTGTAATGGGTCTGGTTATTGGAAGTGCAATTGCATCGCCAATTGCTGCCCGTTTGTCTAATAAAATTTCGGTGAAAGCAATCATGATTGCGGTGAGTATAATTGTTATTTTGGTCAGTCTTAAAACAATTTTAAGCACGCTAATTAATTTATTTAATTAAGTATTTTTGCCGCAATACCTAAGAATAATGAAAGAAAAATCCAAGCTCATCCGAACGCAAGCAGAACGCTCATCAAACAAGGAGCATTCAGTGCCCCTTTATCTAACTTCAAGTTTTGTGTTTGATAATGCAGAGCATGGAAGGGCTATGTTTGCCGATGAAATCGAAGGAAATATCTACTCACGCTATTCTAATCCAAATACAACAGAGTTCATAGAGAAAGTTCGGGATTTTGAAGGAGCCGAAGCCGGATTGGCTTTTTCATCTGGCATGGCGGCAGTATTCGCTTCCATTGCAGGTTTATTGCGCAGTGGTGATCATATTGTTGCCTTCAGGTCAATATTTGGATCTACCCATCAGTTGTTTACTCAATTACTGCCACGCTGGGGAATTACTACTACTTATGTTGATGCTTCAAAACCAGAGGATTTTGAGCCTGCATTGCGCCCGGAAACTAAAATGGTATTTCTTGAAACACCGTCAAATCCAGGTCTTGAGCTGGTTGATCTGGAGTGGCTTGGCGAATTAAAGAAGAAACATAATTTCATTTTGAACGTTGATAATTGTTTCGCTACACCTTATTTACAAAAGCCCATTGAATATGGTGCAGACTTGGTAAGCCATTCTGCAACGAAATATATGGACGGGCAGGGAAGATTGCTTGGCGGGGTAGTTGTTGGACGAAAAGACCTGTTGAAAGAGCTGATGTTTTTTATCCGACATACCGGTCCGGCAATGTCGGCTTTCAATGCATGGACCATTTCCAAAAGTCTGGAAACACTTCCTGTTCGAATGGACAGACATTGCAGTAATGCCTTGAGAGTAGCAGAGGTGCTTGAACAACATCCTGAAGTTGAAGTTGTAAGATATCCTCATTTACCTTCTCATCCACAATATGAACTTGCAAAACGTCAGATGAAGCAGGGTGGTGGCATTGTTACCTTTGTTGTTAAAGGGGGATTTGAACGTGGAAAACGTTTTATGGATGCATTGAAAATGCTCCTGTTATCACCAAATCTTGGAGATACCCGTTCAATTGCGACCCATCCAGCCTCAACAACACATTCTAAATTAAATGATGCAGAACGTGCACAGATGGGAATTTTTCCGGGTAGTATCAGAATATCTGTTGGTTTGGAGGATATTGATGATATTCTTGAAGATTTGACACAGGCACTCAATAATTCGAAAAATTAACATACAATGAACAGCTTGGAAAAAATACTTGAGGAAATAAAAGGGTTGGAGATTGAACAATCCCTGGAATATCTGGTAAATGCTTTTCCCCGCAAAGTGATTTTTTCTACGAGCTTTGGATGGGAAGATCAGGTAATTTCACACGTTATATTTAAAAATAATCTTCCGATCAAAGTATTTACGCTTGAAACAGGCAGATTATTTCCCGAGACTTATTATGTCTGGAACCGGACAATCGAAATGTATGGCAAGCCCATACATGCCTATTATCCTGATACTGCTGCGCTAGAAGAAATGGTTAGTTCTAAAGGTCCCGGCAGTTTTTTTGAGTCTGTAGAAAATAGAAAAGAATGTTGCGGGATCAGGAAAATTGAGCCATTGAAGCGTGCCCTTGTCGGTAATTCATGCTGGATTACGGGTATACGTGCTGAGCAATCGCAGAACAGAGAACATATGAATCCTGTTGAGTGGGATGAGGGTAATCAAATCCTGAAATTTCATCCTGTTTTCGACTGGACCCTGGATCAGGTTAAAGATTATATTCGCGATAACAATATCCCATATAATCCATTACACGATAAAGGTTTTCCAAGTATAGGATGTGCCCCTTGTACCCGGGCAGTTAGAGAGGGTGAAGATTTCAGAGCTGGAAGATGGTGGTGGGAAGATCAGGATAAAAAGGAATGTGGCTTACATTCTTCCTGATGATGTGAATTGATTTTTGACGCATCACAATGCGATTTTATTTTTTAATATGAATAAACTGGACACAACTTATTTAGACCAGCTGGAAGCCGAAGCGATATATATATTGCGTGAGGTTGCCGGCCAGTTTGAAAAACCCGCTTTGTTATTTTCCGGCGGAAAGGACTCGATAACACTGGTCAGACTTGCTGAAAAAGCATTCAGACCCGGAAAGTTCCCCTTTCCCTTAGTGCATATTGATACCGGACATAATTTCCCAGAAACAATTAGCTACCGGGATGATATGATATCCAGAATTGGAGAGAAACTGATCATAGGTTACGTTCAGGATTCAATTGATCAGGGAAAGGTTATGGAACAGACAGGTAAAAATGCGAGCCGAAATGCACTTCAAACAGTTACTTTGCTCGATACTATTGCCGATAATAAGTTTGATGCTTGTATAGGTGGTGCCCGAAGGGATGAGGAAAAAGCACGTGCAAAAGAAAGAATATTTTCGGTACGTGATGAATTTGGGCAATGGGATCCCAAGCGTCAGCGGCCTGAATTATGGAGTATTTATAATGGCAGGATTTATAAGGGAGAAAATGTGAGGGTTTTCCCGATTAGTAACTGGACTGAACTGGATGTCTGGAATTATATCCGTCGTGAAAATATCGAATTGCCATCGATTTATTTTGCACATGAGCGTGAAGTGATTACCAGAAACGGACAGCTAATGGCCGCAGCTGAGTTTTTAAATATGGATCATGAGGATCATGTTGAGCGTAAGAATGTTCGTTTCAGGACTGTTGGGGATATGACCTGTACTGCAGCTGTGGAATCGCATGCAGATCAGATTGATGACATCATTGAAGAAATAAAATTTTCTAAAATAAGTGAGCGGGGCGCCAGAATGGATGATAAAGTATCTGAGGCTGCAATGGAAGACCGTAAGAAGGGGGGCTATTTTTAATATGGATTTATTAAAGTTTTTTACAGCAGGAAGTGTTGACGATGGGAAGAGTACCTTAATAGGACGCCTTCTTTATGATAGTGAGTCTATTCTTGCCGATCAGCTTGAGGCTTTGCAACAGTCGAATCGTAAAAATGATGACGGAACTATTGATCTGGCTATTTTAACAGATGGCTTGAAGGCTGAGCGTGAGCAGGGAATTACCATTGATGTAGCCTATAAGTATTTTCAGACAGACAAAAGGAAATTCATTATTGCGGATACTCCCGGTCATATCCAATATACCCGTAACATGGTTACCGGAGCATCTAATTCTGATCTTGCAATAATTCTTGTTGATGCCCGTAATGGTGTCGTAGAACAAACAATCAGACATTCTTTTCTGGTTTCACTTCTTGAGCTTAAGCATGTAGTTGTCTGTATCAATAAGATGGATATGGTGGCTTACAGCCAAGACGTTTTCAATTCAATAAGGGAAGCCTATGCTGCAATTGCTGTTAAACTAAATCTTAAGGAAGTAACCTACATTCCTGTAAGTGCCCTCAAGGGAGACAATATTGTAAATAAATCTGATAAAATGTCATGGTATGCCGGGAAAAGTCTGCTTGATCATCTTGAAACCATTGAGGTCAATGAAGCAATTTTGTCACATCAGGCCAGGATGCCAGTACAATGGGTAATAAGACCTCAAACGGATGAACTTCATGATTATCGCGGTTATGCAGGCCGTGTTCTAAGTGGTAGTTTTCATGTAAATGATAAGATTACTGTTTTGCCCTCAGGAATTCATTCAGAAATCAATAAAATTGAATCCAACTCCATTGAACAAGATGAGGCACAGTCGGGAATGTCTGTGACCCTTCATCTTAAAGACAATATTGATATTGGCCGGGGTGATATTTTAGTCAACTCTTCACATCTGCCTATAGTTTCTCAGGAGATTGAAGCTGATTTATGCTGGATGGATACCCGTCCGCTGGATTCCTCTATTATGTACTTGGTTCAGCATAACAGTAAGGTTACCAAGTGTAAGATTCGTGAGATCCTTCACAAGGTTAATATCAATACGCTTGAAAAGATTGAAACAGATATGTTTCAATTAAATGATATCGGCCGGATTGTCCTTAAAACAGCTGAAGCACTTGCTTTTGATCTATATCAAGATAATAAACTCAATGGAGGTGCAATTTTAATTGATCCCCGTACAAACCTGACTGTCGGAGCCTTGATGTTCCGTGCTAATGCAGGATACTAGGGTTATGTCATGAAACTAAATCAATAAAAAACCAGGGATCCGAATAGCCCTGGGCTTTAGTCCCGGGTAAATATTCGGTTTTCAGAACGGGGTTCAGATCAATCCTTTATCTGTCAATTTATTCCTGAGACACCACTAGTTCTATTAGATTGGATATGCCTTTCAAAAACCCTAACTTTGAGAAAAATAGAAAGCAGTGAAAGTAGCCTTAAAAAGAGTAAATGATGCTGTTCATTTCGAAGCATCAGCCCCTTCTTCAACAGTAAAAGTACATATCGATGGATCTCCGGATATCGGTGGACAAGCTTTAGGTGTACGACCAATGGAAATGGTTCTTATGGCTCTGGCTTCCTGCAGTTCTTTGGATTTGGTTTTAATTCTAAAAAAGCAAAAACAAGTAATTATTGATTTCTCTGTTGATGTTGAAGCAGAACGCAGGGAACAGATTCCCAATATCTTTACGAAGATTCATATGCTCTTTCATCTCAAAGGGGATATTGATCCTGTTAAAGCTGAAAGAGCGGCAGAGCTTGCAGTGAAAAAATACTGTTCTGTTCATGATATGCTGGCTGCCGGTGGAGTAGAGATAAACTATTCTCTGGAGATAAGTAATTAGCAAATTAGGGAATCAGTAGTGTCCGGGGAAATTGAAATTGTAAAATAAAAGATCAAATTCTCTACTCATAATTATTCTCTCTACTTTTCCTTCAGCAGAAAAGTAGCAAAA
The DNA here is from genome assembly GCA_945865415.1 of Sphingobacterium thalpophilum. Classification (GTDB taxonomy): domain Bacteria; phylum Bacteroidota; class Bacteroidia; order Sphingobacteriales; family Sphingobacteriaceae; genus Daejeonella; species Daejeonella thalpophilum_A. The sequence continues at coordinate 51 of CAMBFY010000058.1, read as the reverse complement.
TGCCGCCGCTGCACCTGATGCTATAAAAGCTAATGCTTTGGCCTGGACTGT
>CAMBFY010000057.1 GCA_945865415.1 Sphingobacterium thalpophilum | reverse complement strand
CCAAAAAGAATGGATCGAAAGAAGCATTTTTAAAAGTTGCAGAAGACGAAACATTAATTTTCCGTCCGGATATGGTAAAAGTTAAAGATTTTTATGGTAGAGGAACTATGGATGGACCGGGTCAGCTTAGCTGGGTTCCTGCTTATGCTAAAATTTCACAAAGTGGTGATTGGGGTTTCACTACAGGACCATTTACATTTTTAGGCGATCCAAAGATTGCACCGACTTTCGGTCAATACCTTTCAGTATGGAAAACAGATTTTAAAGGTGTTTGGAAATTAGCATTGAACCTAAATATATCACATAAAAAACCAATAGTTGAACCAGAGCTAAATTTTAAAGATCCAAAAAGCATTAAATTCTTTGAGCAAGTATCTCAGGCAAGGATAAGGCAGCGAAAGGAGATAATCATCACAACAGATCAATTGTTTTCAAACACCCTGATTAAAGACCAGAATCTTGCCCATGACATTTTTCTGGCAGAAAACTCCCGCTTTTTATTCCAAGGTGAAGAACCAATTATTGGAAAAGCAAGAATCAATAATTTTTTAGGAAAGAACCAGATCAGCATTGAATCTGAGACTTTAAATGCCGATCGGGCAACTGGAAGTGACCTGGCTTACTCTTATGGCATTGCTTATGTCACCAGAAACAAACTGATCACAAAATACCATTATGTACGGATATGGGAATCACAGGAAGAACATAAATGGAATGTGATCCTGGAGATTTATACACCAGCGAGTAATTAATAGTTGACAATGGAGAATGTGTGTAAAAAAATAGGTATACCCTGCATTCTATAGAGCTTAGGAATTGGAAATTCAGAATCGGGAATTGAAACAGGCATGAATATTGATTCATTTTATATGAAACGAAATCTTACTTGTCAATTGTCAACTAAATACCTATAAGCACAAGCCCGTACGATTACCGAAATCTGGTTGAAGCAGTCAATGGCTTACGCCAAAGAGGCTATGATTATGACTTTCATTATGAAGATGCCTGTCTTTATTGTGAGAAAATAAGTGAGAAATTTAAGCCAAGTGATCTAAAAATTACCAAGTACTATCGTTTTGATGGGATAAGTGATCCTGAAGACAATTCAGTAATATATGGCATAGAAAGCACTCAGGGACACAAAGGCATCATCATAGATGCTTACGGAGCTTATTCAGACGAGCATCAAGCTGCGCTTATTTCAAATTTAAAAGTGATTGATTAGAGCAGCTTGTTTATAATCATTTCTGTGCTTATCCCTTCGGCTTCAGCTTTATAATTCTTTACAATCCGGTGTCTGAGTATAGGCTCTGCAACTGCCATTACATCTTCTTTATCAGGTGAATATTTCCCGGTGATTGCTGCATGACATTTAGCACCAAGAACCAGAAACTGAGAAGCCCTAGGACCTGCCCCCCAGCTTAAAAACTTATTAACGTCATCAGTTGCCGAAGCTGTTCCGGGACGAGTTTTAGCGGCTAAGGAAACGGCATATTCCAGCACATTATCCGTTATTGGAATGTTTCTGACCAGCTGCTGAAAATAGCTGATTTCCTCTGCATTTAATATCTTTTTAAGTTCAGGATTACGGTTTGTTGTCGTATTTCTTACAACCTGAAGTTCTTCATGAAATGAAGGATAAGTCAAAAAAACATTAAACATAAACCGATCAAGCTGTGCCTCAGGTAAAGGATAAGTCCCTTCCTGTTCAATTGGATTTTGTGTGGCTAAAACAAAAAATGGTTGGGGCAAGCGATGGGTTTGACCACCAACAGTAACAACCTTTTCCTGCATAGCTTCAAGCAAAGCTGCCTGGGTTTTTGGTGGTGTTCTATTGATCTCATCGGCCAGAATGATATTTGAAAATATGGGACCGCGAATAAATTTAAATGAACGGTCTTCGCCCAATATCTCTGATCCGATAATATCTGAAGGCATTAGGTCGGGTGTAAACTGAATCCTATTGTAGCTAAGATCCAGAACCTGTGCTACAGTTTGCACCAAAAGAGTTTTAGCAAGCCCCGGCACACCAACCAGCAAACAATGACCATTGCTGAAAATAGAAATTAGTACAGATTTGACCACATCATCCTGACCAATTATGACCTGTGATATCTCCTGCCTTATGGTTTTGTAAGAAAGGTGAAGGGCATCTACAGCTTCAACATCAGACTGATATATTTTCATTTTCTAATTTTTAGCGGTTGTCCAGCTTGATAGCTGGGGACAAGTCTGGTACTCAGCATCAATTTTAATAAAAGTTATTTTACGACGCTTTTCAAACCATTCACTAATGGTACGGTTATTTTTGTCCTCAAAAGTAACTTCCTTAATCTTGGGATAATCCTGTTCAAGATTTGCCTGATGTGGCCCTGTTTTTGACTTGAGACTTAGAAAGCGATACCCAGTCTTTCCGTCAGCCTGAGTAAATAATGAAGGCTTTGAAAAATTTCCTACTTTCATGGTATCTATTGTTAAAAACACCTGAGGATCAAGCTTGTCTGTAGGAATCAAAGTAGTCCGACTTTGAACATTATCTGCATTTAACATCAATCCGCCATTATATTTTGTTTCATTATTATCAGAATGCAGAGATGCAGCTGCTGCAAAATCAATTTTCTTATCAATCACAGCTTTATAGATACTGTCAATATGTGCTTTCGCCCTATCTAGACTGGCAGGAGTTGACTCAGTTTTAATTAATATATGCCTAACATTAACCTGTTCACCACGTCGCTCAATAACCTGGAGCACGTGGAACCCGAATTCTGTTTCAATAACCTGAGATAATTCACCGGATTTCAGTTTGAAGGCTGTAGCTGCAAATTCTTTCACTAAACTGGTTCTATCCATAAATCCCAGGTCTCCCCCTTCTCGTGCAGATCCGGGATCCTGTGAATACAATTTGGCCAGTGTTGAAAAATCTTCACCATTCTTGATTCTCAAACGTAAAACTTCCGTTTTATCATGAAAAGATTCTTTCTCCGCTTTATTAAGTTTTGGAAATACTACAATCTCTGCGATTTCTACTTCTGTATTGAAGAAAGGTAAACTATCTTTCGGAATGGCTTCAAAATAACGCTTCACATCAAGTGGCGTAACCGCCACATTCTCAGTAATCTTGGCCTGCATCTTCTGAGCAGTCAACATTTCTTTGATATCAGGTCTGATCTCATCCTTATATTGAATCAATGAACGACCCAAAAATTCTTCAAGACGCTCTGGTCCCCCGGCGCGGCCTGTCATTGCACGTAAACGCCGCTCAATTTCTCCGTCTACCTGATCTTCTGTTACTGTAACTGAATCGATAATCGCCTGCTGTCCAAGAATTTTTTGCGAAAGTAATCCCTGTAATATGCTGCATTTTACATCAGGGTTTGGAGGATTACCCTGAGCAAGATACTGGGAGTATTGCATTTCAATTTCAGATTGCAAAATAATTGAACTCCCAACTACCGCAGCAACTTTGTCGATGGATTTTTTTACTTTCTGTGCATGTAGTTGCACAACGCTTAATAGTAACAATATGATTAATGTCCCTAAGGTCTTTTTCATTTTCAATTTTTCTTCTTTTAATGCGAATAGAATTCGCAAAATATCGCCTTCTAACAGTCCAATCCCTATAAAAAACAATAAGTCTCCTAGCAGAGACCTTATGAAATTTTATTTTGGCAAAATTATCAGTTATTATTCACAAATCAATGATTTAAATGAATTGGAACTTAATAATTTGTATTTGTAAATTTAACATTTCCTTCCGGAATAAATATCTTCAGGAATACCTCTAAGTTAAGCTTTTGAAAAAGAAGCTGCATGCTTTTAACTATTTTTAACAGATGCTTTATTAAGTTTGCCTGCAATTTCACCATGAATAAATACTAAGATGTCGAACCTGCTTAGCCAAAACAGTAATGCCTTAAGGCTTTTGATGACAGAAGATCTGTACATAATTTATGAAAAGGAGCAGGTTCAAATCATAAATTCAGTACCACATCCTGAAATTATCAAACAGGTTGACAGCATTTCTGCTCAGGCAGTGGCAAATGAGCCCGTTCGGGATCCAAGGGAGCTGATAGAAATGCGAGTAACAACTGAAAAAACAAGAGAATTCAATTATCTGGGTGAAAACAATAAATACTTTCTGATTCTGTTCAATGAGCCAAATCAAAAAGATATCAGCAGTATTCAGAAAGAAACCCTGTTAAAGATCATGTCTGCAAAAGGTCTGGAATTGCGGGATTTCGCAGTTCTAAATCTGTATCAATATCCCGGTGTTCGATTTGATGATCTGAAGGAGTTTTTTAATTTCAATAAAATTGTATTGTTTGGCGTTGACCCCCAGCAGATAGCCTTGTCATCTCAAAGCGCTAACCAGATTATAAAAATTGACGATGCGAATATGCTTTCCACTTACAGCATTGATGAAATGATGAATGATACGACAAAAAAGAGGGAATTTTGGAAAATAATGAAAGACTTTTAAGATGGAACTGGTATTTGCAAGCAGTAATGAACATAAAGTGAATGAGATTCGCGCAATAGTTGATGAAGCTATTCAATTGAAAAGCCTTAATGATATCGCTTGTTTTGATGACATTCCTGAGACAGGTAGCACATTTGAAGAAAACGCAGGTCAGAAAAGCAGGTATATTTACCAGAAGTATCGTTGTGATTGTTTCGCTGATGATTCGGGACTTGAGATTGATACATTGAATGCTGAGCCAGGTGTAAATTCTGCACACTATTCTGGTACCCGTGATTTTCAACAGAATATGCAACTGGTTTTAAATCGTATGGAAGGACAAAAGAATCGAACCGCCAGATTCAGAACCGTTATTTCCCTGCTCCTGAATGGTAGTGAGTATTTATTTGAGGGAATCATTGAGGGTAAAATCATGCAGGAACAATCCGGAAGTATGGGCTTTGGTTATGATCCAATTTTTAAGCCTGATGGTTACGAAATCAGTTTTGCGGAAATGGATCCTTCAGAGAAAAACCGCATTAGCCACAGGGCAATTGCAGTTAAGAAACTGATCAGCTTCCTAAAAACAAAAATTTAATTCTGCTTTATTGGTGATGGAACTTTAGGATTAGTTACTATTGTATTTTTTGCTTTTTCAGTAGTATTTTTCTTTTCTGATGACTTAACCGGTTCTTTTTTAGGTGTTTTTTTTACCGGATCCAATTTTTCCTCTTTTTTTACAAGCTTAGGAATAATTTCTTCTTTAGATTTTGGTCGATCTTTTGGTTTCCAAATAAATCCCTCTAAAACCCTTTCTTCCTCCTTGAGATTTTCCATCGGCGTAATCGAGGCATCAATCGAACGAATTGCAGTTATACTCTGGAGTTTATTATCGTCTAACAAAATCTTAAGCCGGCCACTGACTAAATGATTCAAACCGGTATATGAAGAATCCTCCTTCACATAATAAACACTTTCTGCATTTCCATCCACAAACATGCTGCTCAGTTTATTATCCTTGAAATAGCCGTTAATCACTTTCCCTTTTATTTGATTGAAATTGGTTGAATCAGCATCTTCTGTATTCACTATAAAACTATCGTGCTGTAACAGCATATTGTCCATTTTCTTATTCTTCATCTGTAGATAAATTGTATCACCTGAAAGCTGGGAGCCCTGGGCCCAGATCATTGGGTTTACATAACATCTGACAGTTGAATCAGAATAACTAAAAAACATAGAATCTGCCCTAGCCTGTAAATCCGATTTGAATATTTTGGCATGATGATAGGCTAAAATTATTCTGGTCTTTGAAGTGTCGGCTGAGATTGAATCGGCAGGCAATCTCGACGTCTTCAGGCTATCTGATTTACCCTTTTCAACAGGAGATTTTAAATCCTTGTTAGTTTTTGATTTAGAAGGGGTCTTCTTTTCAGGTTTTACGATTGGTATTTCTTTATCCTTCGGGGGAATCTGCTGATCAGGTTCTTTTGTTTTAACCGAAGTTTGAAGTGTATCAGGGGCTTCCACAATTTTATCAGTAATGATTGCGGCCCGTGTACTTGCAGGATCATAAGCAACTTCCTGAGACACCGCAACCGGCTCTTCTATAGCAGCAAGCTGATCGTCCGGAATCATTTCTTCCTTTTTGTAAGGAACAAGGTCACGCGTAAAAATCACTTTGCTGAACAGGGTATCAGCGGTCATCCAGATGGAATCCACTTTTGCAGAATCCGATTCAGAAATGATAACAACATATGGATTTATTGTTACAAGAATACTTTCTTCAGCCTTTTGATAAAGTCCTATCCCTCCTCTGAGCTGAGCCTTTTCAGCTGTATCAATAAAGATCACATTCCCAATCGCCCTGCCATAACCTGCTTTACGATCGTAAAAAAGACTATCACCTGTTAATGACTTACTTCCCTGAGTATACAGGTTTTTCTTACCAAACCGGGCCTGGTCACTTTGGGTATTATAATTTCCGTTCTCAGTATAAAGCGTATCATCTTTGCCATAAATATTTGTAGGCCCATAGAAATCGGCAATTTTAGAAGTTGAATTATATTTGAGTGTGTCGGTTTTGATCAATGCTTCAGGTGTGGTAAGTACTACATCATACCTGAAATATGAATCTCTTGAAGTCTCAAAGTAATATCCATTTTTGCTGGTCAGCACATTTTTACCATTCACAATCTTACCCCCGCCAGTATAAGTTCCAATCTTGGTGGTCATGTTATAGGTTAAATGATCGGTGGTTAAGGTCGCATCCCCATCAATTAATCTTACCTTGTTGGTCAGGACTGCAAGTTTGGTATTTCCATCGTAGTTTAAATGATCAGAATAGATGACGGTTCCAGAAGGCTGAGTGATTACAACATGACCAAATGCCTCAAAAGTGTTTGCTGCCTGATTAAAATCAGCACTGTCTGATGCTAGAGTTGACCCTTCGTGAACAAACACGGGTCGGATTATTCGTGCAAATCCGAAAGACTGAAAACCTTTGACTAATTCGGATGATCTGATTTCAATCTGTCGCCCTTGAGCAAACGCTGCGACCGTTAGTATTGAAAACAGAACTGAAAATATGACTTTCTTCACTTTACAAAAATAGTTTTTTGGCTAAGGTTTTTTAATTAAATAATTTTGAGCATATGGAAGCCCTAAGCCGACTACAATCATTCATCAAACAGCATGCCCTTTTTCTTGAGGGAGAGTCTGTCTTGCTCGCAGTTAGTGGGGGTCGTGATTCTGTATTGATGGCATATTTGTTTAAAGCTGCAGGCTATAGTTTCGGCATTGCTCATTGCAACTTTAATCTTCGCGCAGACGAATCGGAACTGGATGAGCGCTTCACAGAGGGGCTTGCTGAAGAACTTGCAGTCCCGTTTTATACTTGCTGCTTTGATACCAGTAACTATGCTAGTGAAAATCATATTTCCGTTCAAATGGCTGCAAGGGATTTGCGCTACAACTGGTTAGAAAAAATCAGGAATGAATTTAACTATCAATACACAGCTGTGGCCCATCATCAAAATGATGTGATTGAAACTATGCTACTCAACTTAACCCGCGGGACCGGTATTTCAGGATTGCATGGTATTTTACCAAAAAAAGATAAGCTTATCCGCCCGCTTTTGTTTTTAAACAGAGATGAGATAGATGAATTGGTTCAAAAGAATGATTATAAATACCGGGAAGACAGCTCAAACCTATCCGTTAAATATTCCAGAAACAAACTTCGTTTAGAAGTAATCCCAGTTCTTAAAGAGCTTAATCCGGCCTTGGAGCAAACCTTTGAAGCAAACAGAAGGCGTTTTGCAGAATTGGAGATCTTACTTGATCTTCAGGTTCAAGAAATAAAAGAGCGCTTGTTTAAAAAGCTTACAAAAGATGAATTTGAGATCAGCATTGCCGAACTGAAGAAATTGAATCCCTTAAATACGTTGCTTTACGGTTTGTTTAATCCTTACGGATTTACAGAATCTGTGCTAAATGATCTTAGCCATTCCTGGGATGGTAATCCTGGAAAAATATTTCATTCTTTAGGACATCAGTTGCTGATTGACCGCAGATGTATACTTTTAAGTCCCATAAAAGAGCCTAGATACGAAGAGACTTTACTTGAGTCGCTTACAGCGAATTATACCTGGAACGAGCAAAAGTATAGTAGTAAAACTGTTCCTATCGGTCAGTTTGAATTAAGAATGAATGAGAATATTGCCCAGCTTGACTTTGATCTGCTCAGCTTTCCACTTAAATTAAGAAGCTGGAAAAATGGAGATTATTTTCTTCCTCTGGGATTAAACCAAAAGAAAAAGCTGAGCGACTTATTTGTTGACAGGAAAATCAGTCGGAACCATAAAAAAGAAATTGGGATCCTTGAAAACAATAATGGTGATATTTTATGGGTCGCCGGTTTAAGAATTGATGATCGCTATAAAATTAGTCCCAACACAAAAAAAGTGTTTATCTTAGAACAAATCATCTAAGATGGAGGAAAACCAAAAAGCTTTCATAGAAAAACAATATCTGGGTCGTGATTATGGTCGGATCAGTATCCGAATAGTATTGGCTTTATTTTGTTTTGGGGCTTACTCCCTTTCCGGAAGTCAGGGTCAGAACGCAGAGCTATTTCTGGTAGTTGGTTTCGGAATCCTGATTGGTTCAGTTATCATGATGTTTTTACTTCATTACAAAACCACTGTAAATAATAAGAGTATAGTTCTTAACGGAATATGGACTACCAAAATGGTTAAGATAGACTTAAATAGTATTGTTAAAGTTGAGTCTGTTCCCTATAGTTCTTATATCATCAATAACCCAGTTTATAATCTTCATCAAAAAGGAACGATTCATTTTTATGCCGGGGGTAAGGATGCTGTCAGGCTTACAGACCGCGACGGATTAAATTATATCATCGGAACACACCGGCAAGCGGAGCTGGATTTGAGTATCAAGGGGGAGATGAGGTCTGAGGTCTGATTTCCTTGAACCGTCATTTAGATGAGGGACCTCAATTGCAGTCTTTAAAAATAGTTTAAACGCGAAGAGAAATCTCATGATCAAAATCACAGCTTCCATTAACAGATTTCTCCACCACGCATATGACAAGCTTAAGAAAAACATATTGCCGATGTGTTCGAAATGACGGGGTAAGCACGTTAAATGCCCCCTATTCGAATCAACTTACATCTTCAGCCCAATCTCTCTCAAACGCTCATCCAGATACTCACCTGCAGTGATGTCTGTATACGCTTTCGGGTGTTCTGAATCGATGCAAGAGCTTAGAGCAGTAAGGTCCATACCTGCTTTTGGATGCAGAAAAAACGGGACTGAAAACCTGGAAGTTTTCATTAACTCCCGCGGTGGATTGACCACGCGGTGGGTAGTAGATTTCAATTTATTATTAGTCAATCGTTGCAGCATATCACCAACGTTTACCACAATATCTTCTACATTCGCTTTTACAGGATACCATTGACCATCGCGGGTTAAAACCTCTAAACCATCAGCGCTGGCACCAATCAGTAAAGTAATTAAGTTTATATCTTCATGTGCTCCGGCACGGACTGCATCTGCAGGAATGCTATCGGGATTTTCAATAGGAAAATAATGAATAGCACGTAAAATTGAGTTGCCTTTGTGAACTTTATCATCAAAATAATCTTCAGGAAGATTGAGATATACAGCAATCGCACGTAATAATTGCTTACCAGCATATTCTAAGCGCTGATACACTTCACTGGTTACCCTATTGAAACCAGGTAGCTCATTAACCAGAACATTATCAGGATATTCCTCCTTCAGCAAATCACCATCTGTAACTACCTGTCCGCTTTGCCAGAATTCCTTTAAGTCGGGAGTTTTTGAGTCCTTTGCTTTCTCTCTACCCTTGCTTGTATACCCCCTCTGGCTGGCGAGTTCTGGAATTTCATATTTTAATTTCTGATCATCAGGCATACTAAAGAATTTCTTTACCTCAGTATAAAGATCATTGATTAGCTCCTGTGTCATCCCATGATTAGCAATAGTTACAAAACCGGTATCATTAAAAGCCTTGCCAATATTATCAGAAAATTGTTTTCTCTGCTCAGGCGTGCCTTTTATGTAATCGTCAAGATTAAGACGCGGGATATTTACTTCTGCTGCCATAATTAATTATTTAATTTAAGGAATAAATATAAAGGCAATTGTTAACAAGCCAATATATTTAGAAAAAAATGAAATGCTACTATACTAATAATAAATACTTATAGTGTTAACATTTACTCTAATCAGAAGTTAAAGCAAGAATAAATTGAAGCGGGAAAAGCTAAAAAGGAAATTTCTTCATCCTAGCCAGCATGAGGATGATGATAAAAAGGATGGCGAGGATTAAGAAAGTTTTCATTTTTTACTTTTTGTTAAAAGAATAAAAATTGATTCGTATTAATGTGTACAAAACTTTAACCTTTAATTCTCTAATGACTTATAATAATGACAAGGAGATTACTTCGCTATACTCGCAATTAAAAAAGACTACACTCCCAGTGCCCCTATACAAAAAATAAAAATCACCCTTGCAATACTAATATTTTTAGCATAATTTTACTCCCTATGACTGATCGGGAAAAAATCAAAGCTGCAATAAGCCTTTTAAAAAAGCTTCAGAGAATGGTTGGATTTTTTATGAAAAAAGAAATTTCAGAACTAATTTCACAACTCGAAGACCGGGATTTGAATCAGGAATTGAATGAGCCCTTAAAAAAAGAAATCCTTCACTGATAAATTAACTTAGTGAATAATTTACTTTTTTTGTGCTAGCATAATACTGGATCTGATCATCCCACTGTCTTTCACTAACATATTGACCAACACAATTCCTTTATTGCTGGTAGGAATCGAAATAGATTTAACCGGCTGTTTTAAAAGATCTTTAAGCTCTTTACCAGACTTCAGATCGAACACCATCATCCTCCTATTTAAATCAGTTTCGTTCAAAGAGATGACATCATTATTTGATGTTAGTTTAATAATCTGTCCGTTTTCCATAATGACACTTATTTCAGTCCCACGCTTTACTGATGCAGCAATCGGCAGATTTAAAAGCAGGAAATAATTGTCATCGAGCGCCCTGATTGAGAAGCTCAATTTAGTCACATTCCCACCATCTTTAAACTGGTACATGGAGGTTTGCCTGATATGCTCATTAGTCCGCTTTTCAATTCGATTTACAGCAAGCACAGGAACCTGGGCAAATGATTCTAAAGAGAACAGAAGCAGAAAAAAAATCAAAACTTTAATGCGCATTTTAAATTTTTTATTCAAATATAAAATTAGGAAATAAAATTAAAATCAGGAAAAAGTATGACTTTCAAGCTATAAAATAAACACCAGGCAGAAAGATTATTTGGAGACAACAGTATGCTTAAACTTTCCATTTATGGCACTTTATTTTTATTTACTTTCAGGTGCTTTCCCAATTAACTCCATAAACTGATCCAGTTTCGGAGTAATAATTATCTGTGTTCTTCTGTTTTTTGCTTTTCCAGCTTCTGTATCATTATCTGCAACTGGATTAAACTCTCCTCTACCTCCTGCAGTGAGACGCTTTGGATCCACACCATAAGTATTCTGTAATGACTGAACCACTGAAGATGCTCTCAAAGTACTTAAGTCCCAGTTATTACGAATATTTGTCGTAGAAATAGGCACATTGTCCGTGTTACCTTCAATCAATACTTCGTATCCATCATAATCTTTTATAATTTTGGCCACCTTGCCAAGAATCTCCCCGGCCTGGTCCGAAATCGAATAACTTCCCGATTTGTAGAGCATATTATCTGAAAGCGAAATATAAACCACCCCCTTCAATACCTGAACTTCTACATCCTTCATTTCTTCCCTGCTTAAAGAGCGGGTCAGATTGTTCGTTAGGACCAGATTCAGGGAATCATTCTTATTTTTGGTATTAACCAATTGCTGAATGTATTTATTAGAGCTGTTGATCTCATCCACCAATTTGGAAATATTTATATTCCCCTGATTACTGGAAGTTAAACATTTATTGAGCGCATCCTGTAATGAAACAATATTCGACTTTTCGGATGCAATTTGTTCCTCCAGACTTTTCACCCGAACTCCTGATGCCAGAAGCTCTTTCTGACTAGTTTGATATTTCCTTTCAAGATCACGATTGCTTTCCTGAAGCAGATTATAATTAGTTTGAAGTTGACTCTGACTGGTTTGCAAGGCAGTATATTTCTTGGTGCTGACGCAAGATTGAGATACCAATGCTGCCAGCATCAGTATTCCTATAAATCCTTTTATTTTCATGTTTTCAATATTAGATATCATATGAATTTACAAATAAGGTGCCTAAAAGAAAAGATATACACTAGACCTTTTTTGGAGGAAGATCAAAAGCGATAGCATCATGCTCGAAATGCCCATTATGAGCACCATCACAAAAAGGTTTGTTTTTTGAAAGTCCGCAGCGGCAAATAGATAAAACCGTACGGCCCTGAAGTCCGTAAACACCACCATTACGATCTACGATCTCAAAATCGCCTTCTATTTTTACGGAACCGTTGCTATTAATTGTAAGTTTTGTTTTTGACATAATTGTTCGATTTAATATAAAGATAGGGAAAAGGAGTTGA
>CAMBFY010000056.1 GCA_945865415.1 Sphingobacterium thalpophilum | reverse complement strand
GAAGATCCATTACCTGGGGACGTGGTTGCCTGCGTTTAAGTGAAATGGATTTTTCTGCTAATGCTAAAGATGGTTATGGTGTTGACTGGCCAGTTCGTTACAAGGATATTTCACCATGGTATGATTATGTAGAGCGCTTTGCCGGTATTAGCGGGCAAAATGAGGGGCTTGCACAATTACCTGATGGGATATTTCTTCCTCCATTCGAAATGAATTGTGTTGAAAAGGCGGTGAAAGAACGTATTGAAAAACATTATAACAGGGAGCGGATGATGACCGTTTACAGGATGGCAAACCTTTCCGTTCCGCACAATGGCCGGGGTACTTGTCAGAATAGAAATCTCTGTAATAGAGGGTGCCCTTTCGGCGCTTATTTTAGCACGCAATCGGCAACCTTACCTGCAGCGATGGCTACTGGAAACCTGACACTTCGGCCTTTTTCTATCGTTAGTGAGGTGCTTTACGATAAAGAAACCAGAAAAGCAAAAGGTGTGATGGTAATTGATTCAGAGACCAATGAGCATATAGAATATTCTGCAAAAATAATTTTCATGAATGCCTCAACTTTGGGTACGACTCAAATCCTTTTGAACTCCACTTCAGATACTTTCCCCGATGGTTTGGGTAACAGCAGCGGGCATCTGGGGCATAACCTGATGGATCATCATTTTCAGATCGGTGCTTCCGGAAGGGCAGAAGGCTTTGATGATAAATATTATTATGGACGGCGTCCAATAGGTATCTATATTCCACGATACCGGAATCTCGGTGATAAACCTGAGCGCGATTATTTACGTGGTTTCCATTATGGAGGCAGTGCAAGCCGCACAGGATGGCAGAGAGCCATTCCTGAAATGGGTTTTGGTCAGGACTTTAACGAGGAAATGACAGAACCAGGACCATGGACTATGGGATTGGGATCTTTCGGTGAACATTTGCCGGAATTTAAAAACCGTGCTTTCCTTGATAGAACAAAGAAAGATAAATGGGGACTTCCATTGCTGGCAGTTGATTGTGAGTTTGGTGAGAATGAGCGTAAAATGCGCATTGATATGAGAAACGATGCAGCCGAAATTCTGGAGGCTGCCGGAATGAAAGACGTACAGTCGTTCGACAGACCAGCTATCCCAGGCATGGCAATCCATGAAATGGGTACGGCCCGCATGGGACATGATCCTAAAACTTCAGTTCTTAATAAATGGAATCAGATGCATGATGTAAAAAATGTATTCGTTACCGATGGTGCTTTCATGACTTCAAACGCTTGTCAGAATCCTTCCTTGACGTATATGGCCTTCACCGCAAGGGCTTGTGATCATGCGGTAACTGAATTAAAGAAAGGAAATTTGTAAGAGAACGCTGACAGGGTTCAAAACCCTGTCAGCGTTTATTCCACCAGGGCTAATGACCATGAGCTTAGTCAATGAAGAAATGGAATTTATAAAAAAATATAAGGAAGGATTTTTAACCACATAGATACATAGTGCTTTCTTAATGCATAAATGCTAAACCTATGTCTCTATGTGGTTAATAATTAGCCATTCAACAACTTTAGAAGTAATAAGCTAACATTAATAAATTGATCGCTATCTAATATGCAAAATCAAATGAAACCAGTACGTATCCTTGTTTTGGGTTGTGGAAACATGGGCGCATCTCATGCCATTGCATATCACAATGATCCGGGTTTTGAAGTTCTTGGACTTGTATCCCGAGGAAAATCCAAGGAAGTATTGAATGCCAGAATGGAGAATAAGTACCCTTTATTCAACGATATGGATGAGGCAATGGAAGCTACAAAACCAGATGCTGTTTGTATTTCTACCTATCCTGATACACATGAGAAATACGCTATTCAAGCTTTTGAAGCCGGTTGTCATGTATTCATTGAAAAGCCGCTTGCCGATTCTGTTCAAGGTGCAGAACGTGTCATTGCAGCAGCGAAGAAAGCTAATAAAAAGCTTGTGGTTGGTTATATACTCCGCCATCATCCTTCATGGGAGAAATTTATTGAACTCACAGCCGAATTAGGTAAACCATTGGTTATGAGAATGAATTTAAATCAGCAAAGTGATGGAGCGATGTGGACTTTGCATCGTAACCTGATGAGTACCCTTAGTCCGATTGTGGATTGCGGAGTTCATTATATCGATGTGATGTGCCAAATGACCCGTTCCAAACCAGTTCAGGTTTATGCTATCGGGGCAAGATTGACTGAAGACATTCCCGCAGGAAATTATAACTATGGTCAGCTGCAAATCCGCTTTGAAGATGGTTCAGTGGGTTGGTATGAAGCCGGCTGGGGTCCGATGATCAGTGAAACAGCTTATTTTGTAAAGGATGTATTCGGCCCCAAAGGCTCGGTATCCATAGTAGCAAAAAATGCCGGTGGCGCAGGTAAATCCTCGTCAATCGAATCCCATTCTAAAACAGAGTCAATACTTTTTCATCATGCGGAGCTTGATAAGGATGAAAAATTTGCAAAAGAAGATATGGTGATTAATCTGGAAGATGAACCTGATCATCAGGAACTTTGTAACCGCGAACAACGGTATTTTCTTAAATCAATCGTAGAAGACCTAGACCTGTCCGCCCACGGGGAAGATGCTGTAAATAGTCTGAGGATTGCATTTGCGTGTGATGAATCGGTCAAAACCGGTAAAGTAGTATCCTTAATTTAACGAGTGACTAATAGACAATAAAATAAGTATATGTCAATAAAAACAAATGAAATTCCGGTAGGTGTTATCGGTCTGGGCCTGATGGGTTGTAGTATTACTACCTGTCTTCTGATTGCCGGTCATCCGGTTATTGCAATTGCTCCTGTCAGTATCGATATGACCACCGCCGAATCGCGTATCCGTAAACATTTTGTGAAGGCTAAAGAAGAAGGTATGGTGACTGAAGATACTGATTTCTACTTTAAAAATTTGCTTATTACGGAAGATTATGGTGCTTTGAAGCCATGCAAAATAGCCATAGAATGTACCCTGGAAAGCGAAGAAATTAAAAAGACTGTTTATGGCAAGATTGAAGCAGTTATTGCAGAAGATGCGCTGATGACAAGTAATACTTCAGCTATTCCGATCAGTCTCTTGCAGAAGATGACCAAACATCCTGCCCGCTTCTTCGGATTACATTGGGCAGAGCCTTCACATACGACCCGTTTTTTAGAAATAATTTGTGGGGATGAAAGTGATATTGCAGGGGGTGAATATCTCTATGAACTTTCTAATTACTGGAATAAGGAAGCCACTCTGGTGAGAAAAGATATCCGCGGTTTTATTGGCAATCGTTTGATGTATGCCATGTACCGTGAGGCCTTTTACCTGGTTGAAAATGGTTATGCAACTATTGAGGATGTTGACAGAGTGTGCCGAAATAATACTGGTTTCTGGATGACTCTGGTTGGTGTTTTTGGATGGATGGACTTAACCGGTGTGCCTGCATATCATAATGTAATGAAGGATCTCAATCCAACACTTTGCAACGATACGCATGTTCCGAAGCTTATTGATGATATCGTTAAAGCCGGTGGAAAGGGTGTTGCCAATGGTCATGGTTTTTATAAATATACTCCTGAAGAATCGAAAATGTGGGAGGAGACATTTGCTGATTTTAACTACGAGATTAGAAATCTTGCAATGAAATATCCATTTGATATCGTCAAAAGAAAGCTGGCGAAAATAAAAGAAGAAAAAGAGGGTGAAGACAGTTGATATGAAAACCTTATCTGTTCCATTTATTCATTCAGATAATATCCATGCCGTAGATGAAATTTCGGTAAAACTGGATCATATTCATCATGAGCTGATCAATATCACACCATGGGATGCATTTCCTTATAAACCTGAGATTGCTTTTGCAATGGCTTACAGTGATCATGCTATATTCCTTAAATTTTATGTTGAGGAAAAGCATATCAGAGCAATTTATTCTGAACCCAATGAACCGGTTTATAAAGATAGCTGTGTAGAGTTTTTTATATCTTTTGGGGATGAAAAGGAATACTATAATTTCGAGTTTAATTGTGCAGGAACCTGTTTGCTAGGCTTTGGCCAAGAAAGAACCAATCGGATTATGGGCAGTGATGAGCTGATCAAGTCTATCGGATTTCAAAGTACCTTAAAGCCGGCAGTCAACAAGGATTCGAATATCGGCTGGGAACTGACTTTGTCAATACCAAACAATGCTTTTCAATATCATCAGTTTAAATCCCTTCAGAGTCAGAAATGCCGCGCCAATTTTTATAAATGTGGCGATGATCTTCCTCAACCGCATTTTGTGGTATGGAATAATATCGATACTCCGGAACCGGATTATCACAGACCGGAATTTTTCGGTTCAATAGAATTTAAATAACAAATTTTTAAATAGATTAATTACTAAGAAAATGGAAAAAGTAGAAATTCAACACCCAGACAAGGCAGATAAAAGTTTTACAACAGGAGCATACTCGGCTGGAGTTTTGGCAGCAGGCGACTGGCTATTTGTAAGCGGACAGGCTGCAGTAGATTTCACCACAAGTACTTTTGTGTTGGGTACTATTGAGGAAGAAACACATTTAACTATTCATAACGTAAAGCGTATTTGTGAGGCAGCCGGATTTACTCTGGATGATATCGTTAAATGTACTGTTCATTTGAGTGATATCAAAGATTTTGATCGCTACAATGCGGTTTATGCAACTTATTTTACAAAAGTTAAGCCGGCTCGTACAACTGTACAATCAGGTTTAGGCCATGGTATAAAAGTAGAGATCGATGCGATTGCATTTCGTCAGGGTAAATAGTAGTATTCCTAAAAGAAATGACTGAAGAATCACTATTTATTTTTGATTGCCACCTCGATCTGTCGATGAATGCGATAGAATGGAACCGGGATCTTAAAAAATCGGTTTATGAGATCCGGGAAAGTGAGATGGGTATGACAGATAAGCTTGATCGTGGTCTTGGCACTGTCGCATTGCCTGAATTACGTAAAGGCAATATTGGTCTGGTGGTAGCCACTCAAATTGCCCGTTACGTTGAACGAGGAAGTCTTATTCCTGGATGGAACTCACCTGAAATTGCCTGGGGAATATCCCAGGCTCAGTTAGCCTGGTACCGTGCCATGGAAGATCAGGGGGAAATGGTACAGATTACCAATCTCACTCAGATGGAAGCACATCTGGCGCTATGGTTTAATAAGTCAGTACCCAATGAGGGAAAACCGGTGGGATATATACTCAGTCTTGAAGGCGCTGATTCATTTGTCAATATTTCTTACCTCGAAAAGGCCTACGCATATGGCCTCAGAGCTTGCGGTCCGGCACATTACGGGCCTGGAAGATATGCTGCAGGTACAGGCATGACCGATGGGCTAACCGCGCAAGGTAAAGAGTTGGTCAAGGAAATGGATAATTTGAACATGATCCTGGATGTAACTCATTTAACGGATAAAGGTTTCGAAGAAGCATTATCAATTTTCAAAGGACCTGTTTGGGCAAGTCATCATAATTGTCGTGCACTGGTAGATCATCAAAGACAGTTAACAGATGATCAGATTAAAGTTCTGATAGAAAGAGAGGCTGTGATTGGCGGGGTTTTCGATACCTGGATGCTGACTGATAATTGGGTTCGTGGGAAAGATGATCCCAAAGACAGGAATGTACATCTCGAGCTGATCGTAGATCATTACGACCATATCTGTCAGCTTGCAGGAAACAGTTTGAACGTGGCCATAGGTAGTGATCTGGATGGAGCTTATGGCAAAGAGCAGTCGCCTTATGATCTTGAAGACATTTCCGATTTACAGAAATTGAACGGGATGTTGAAGCGAAGGGGCTATTCAGCAGAGGATATTGAGAATATTTTTTATAAGAACTGGCTGCGCTTTCTAAGAAAAGCATGGGCCTGATTTAATGATCCTCAGATGGACTGGTACACAATAAAAGATGCAGAAAAAATAGACTCTCCGGCACTTGTTGTTTATAAGGATCGGGTTGAGCATAACATCCGGAAGGTTTTGACGATGGTTAAAGATCCAGCACAGCTCAGGCCGCATGTGAAGACCAATAAAATGCTTGAGGTCTGTAAATTGATACTGGATTCCGGAATCAGGAAGTTCAAGGCTGCCAGTATAGCTGAGGCAGAAATGCTCGGAATGGCAGGCGCTGAAGATGTGATATTGGCCTATCAGCCCGTAAAGCCAAAATTTCTCCGACTTTTGAAGCTGATTGAGGCCTATCCTGCTACTAAATATTCTTGTTTGGTGGATAACATAGATTCTGCCCGAACGTTCTCCGGAATGGTTAAAGACTCCATGCAGGTCTTTATCGACCTTAATGTCGGTATGAATCGCACAGGAATCAAACCTGCACTCGCATATAATTTATTTAAAGAATTAGAAAACCTCCCCGGCATTGAATTCAAAGGTTTTCATGCCTATGATGGTCACAGGCGGGATTATGATCTGGCAGATCGTATTGCCCATTGTGATAGAGATTTTAAAGAGGCTGAAGAGCTTCGTAATCAAATTCAGTCTAAAGGTTACGGACTACCACTGCTTGTGGCAGGAGGAACCCCAACATTTGCTATTCATTCATCCAAACAAAACACAGAATGTTGCCCCGGAACATTTATTTTTTGGGATAAAGGGTATCATGATGCATTACCTGAGCAGGATTTTCAATATGCAGGGCTTGTCCTGACAAGGGTGATTTCAATTCCTGCAGAAGACAAAATATGCATTGATCTTGGGCATAAATCCATTGCTTCAGAAAATGATCTGCAAAAGCGGGTTTACTTTCTGGATCATCCTGAGTTGAAGCCGATTGGCCAGAGCGAGGAGCACCTCATCATGGAGGTAGCTAAGGATCATAATTTTAAGGTTGGAGATATTTTATATGCCCTTCCAATACATATATGCCCTACAGTAGCACTTTATGACCGTGCAGTAATTATCAATAATGGGGAATTATGTGATACATGGAAGGTGATTGCCAGAGACCGGCAGATTAATTATTGACAACTTATACGTCTTAAAATTTTTATTATGGTTGCAGCCATCCTACTGAATACAAGATTAAATATTTTGTATTTCTTTCTCCCTAATTTTTGCCCAGAGCGGATTCTTTTGCCAAATGCTTTTTTCAAAACTTTCCTGATCACATTGTTGGGATTTGTTTTTGATTTTGCCAATCCTTTATTTGCAACTGATATCATTATTCAGAATGATAAAATCGAATATGCTATCGATGATCAGGGAAAGAACCTGCGTTTTATCGACAAAGCAAGCCAAACGGATTACCTTGATAAAAAGTCAGATTCTTATGTTGCCTCCATAAAAAAAGCTGGAAGGGAATTTCATGTTAGTGGAGTATCTCTACGGGGCAATCTTTTAATACTTGAGTTTAAAGCTGCCGGTCTGACTGCTGAACTGCTTTTGGATATTTCAAAGGATCGTTTCAGCATGGAAGTTATAAATATGATTGGAACTGCCGAATCTCTGACCTTTATTGATATACCGCTCAAGCTGGAAGGAATGCCATATGAACCTATTGCTGCCTGTGTGCTATCCATGAATCTTCAAACACATGTCTTTGCTCTTCCGGCTTTACAATCTCATTTGAAGGCGACTGTTTATGATCGTTTTGGAATTATAGGGGGGAAAGTAACAGTTTTGGGAGTTCCTCAAAAAGAAATGCTTCCTCTGATTCGGGATGTGATGATTAATGCAAAGGATATTCCTCATTCTAATGCCGGTGGAGCCTGGGCACAGCAATCTAAGGAAGGTTATGGGTCTTATCTGATGAATTTTGGAACCCTTACTGAAGATAATGTGGATGAATGGATCAAAATGTGCAAAAGCCTTGGCTTTACTCAGATTGATAATCATGGTGGAGGAAAATTTTTCAGGTTTGGGGATTTTGAACTTGATCCTGAAAAATGGCCGGATGGATGGGAGAGCTTTAAACGAATCAACAAAAGACTTCATGATGCCGGTATCTCTTCAATTTTTCACAATTATGCTTTTTTCATTGATAAAAATTCTACTTATGTAACACCTGTCCCTCGTGAGGACCTAGGTTATTTCAATTCTTTTACCATCACTAAATCAATTGGTGTTTCAGATACTGAGCTTGAGGTACAGGAATCGACAGCAGATATTTCATTAATTACTGGATTTTTTGTCCGAAACAGCCGGACCATCCGGGTTGGGACAGAATTGATTGAATTTGACGGCATAAGCAAAAATGCTCCATATAAATTCACCGGGCTCAAGCGTGGAGCAAATGGAACAAAAGCATCCGCACATACACTCAATGAAAAGGCCTTTCACCTGAGGGAAATGTTCGGCAGGTTTGCGCCTGGTGTTGAAACTCCCTTATTTACTGAGATCGCTAAAAGAACTGCCGAGATTGTGGAGCAGGCAAATTTTGACGGAATTTATTTTGATGCAATTGATGGAAGTGATATCCTTGCCGGGCCTGAAAATTTCTGGTATTACGGAGGTAAATTCGTGTTTGAAGTTGCCAAAAATTTAAAACGTCCAGTTGGCATGGAAATGAGTTCCATGATTCATCACTGGTGGCATTACCGTTCGAGGTGGCAGGCCTGGGATCGCCCGACACGCGGTTATAAACGATTCATAGATATTCATTCCTCTTCCATCAAATCTGATGAGTATGAGCATGGTTTATGGCGGGGGAATGTATCTCAGATCAATAAAATTGCACCTGCAGTAAATGGCGGACTTTTACTTCCATTGCAATTAGGCTGGTGGGCACATCAAACTTGGAATCCGCCGCAGGTAGAGCCAACTTTCTCAGACGATATTGAATACCTGGGCAGCAAAATGATTGGCAACAATGCCGGTCTGGCCATGCTGGGTGGATTTGATGAAAAAGCCCTGAATGAAAGTCCGGCATTCAGAAGGCTGAATGCAATCATTAAACAGTACGAGGAATTACGTCATAAGAATTATTTCAGCGAGAAGACTAAACAACAGCTGAGAATCCCTGGCAAGGATTTTTCTCTGTTCCAGTCGGCCGATGGAGCCTGGAAATTCAAACCTATGAGTTATCAGAAGCATAAGGTTCCAGGTCTTGACCATCCTTCGGTAAGCTGGAAGGTGAATAATGAATTTGCAGCGCAGCCTTTGCAACTGAGAATCGAGCCGCTCATGTCTGTCAATTCGTACAATGATCCCGAAAATATAGTATTATCCGATTTCTCAGGCATAACCGGGTTTAATCAGGACTCTACAGCAAAGGGGATTAGCGGGGGCTTAAAGCACGCTTTGGAGAAGACGCTTGCAGGAGAAGCGGCTGTTTCTTTTACTGCTCAAAGCTCAGGAGCAGTAGCTAGGGATGCATCCTGGATTAATATGCAGAAGAAATTCGAGCCAATCCTGGATCTGAAAAATAATAAAGCTTTAGGTGTTTGGGTAAAGGGAGATGGTAATGGGCAGCTTTTAAACTTGAGGCTTGAAAGTCCGCATCATATTTCACATGGTGCCCGCGGCGATCATTATATAAAAATTGATTTTAAAGGCTGGAAGTATTTTGAACTTGTAGAAATTGAATCTTCCGAATTCAGTAATTATGTTTGGCCGGCTCCTTATTCTAGTGCCAGCTTCTATGTGTATGATACATATCGTCATGAAGTGGCATTTGATATAATAGATAAACTTCAATTATGGTATAATAACCTGCCTGCTGGTAAGAAGGTTGAAACGCTGATCGGTCCGGTAAAAGCTTTACCTATCGTTTCAACTACGATTGTCAATCCTTCAATTATGATTGGGAATGAAAAAATCATATTCTCGGTTAGTATGGACTCGGGCATGTATCTGGAATTTAAGTCGGCAACAGATTGTAAACTTTACGGACCCAAAGGCGAATTCCTCGAGGAAGTACAGATTCAGGGTAAGATCCCAACACTGAGATCAGGTGAAAATCAGATAACATTTGGTGCTGAACCGAATAGTGGAGTTAAACCACGGGTACAGCTGACAATTATTACTGAGGGTAAGCCACTGCTGAATTAACCGCCCTAGGTTAGCGCACTCGTGTCGCGTGTGCTTCAACTATTATGTTTTTTATGGACATTGGCACACGCGTGCGCCAGCAGTGCCTGCAACCGCATAGCACATCTCCAGAAGCTAGGAATGAATTCTCATTCTGATCCTATTCTCATTCTGTAAAATAGTATTACTAATGTAAAAGGAAGTATCAGCTTGTCCTCCTGCTTCGGTTTATTTTTGAATTGCTTCCCTGTTTATAATCAGGAAAGAAGATTAAAATAGTCTTTTTGATTTACAAACTTCAGACATTTGCAGATGATCTGTACAGGTAAAACAGCATGGGATTAAATCTCCCCTCTAATATCATCCTGTCTGGTATATTCTTCATTTAAGAGAAGTATCATCTCTAATAAAATTTAAATATTGGCATGAAAAAATTCCTTCAACTTCTCTGTATTCCATTATTCTTTGTATTTGGGATTTTCGCATTTACTGATCAGAATGATAATAATGAAGACTGGCCTGCTTATCTGGGGGGGCCAGAAATGAATCACTATTCTTCACTTGATCAGATAAATAGATCGAATGTTAGCAGGCTTCAAGTGGCCTGGCAATATAATACATTGGATTCAGGAGTATTTCAATGTAATCCCATAATTATTAAGGGTGTTTTGTATGGGATATCAGCGGCTGGTAATGCATTTGCGTTAAACGGAGCCAGCGGTGAAGAGAAATGGAAGTTTAATCCAGATACCATTAAAAGATTTCTCGTTAACCGTGGAGTAACTTACTGGGAGGACGGCGAAGACAAACGCATCTTATTCAGTTATGATCAGTGGTTATACGCACTTAACGCAAGAACCGGTAAACCAATTAGAGAATTTGGCAATAATGGTCGGGTTAGCCTTAAGTCAGGTTTGGGTAAACCCGAAGCTCTCGAAAAGAAATATTTAATGTCGAGAACGCCTGGCACCATCTACAAAGATTTGCTCATAATGCCTACTGTGATGATGGAGGGTGTCGGAGCAGCACCTGGTTTTATCCAGGCTTTTAATGTCAGAACAGGAAAAATTGCCTGGATTTTTCACACTATACCATTACCGGGTGAGTTCGGCTTTGATACCTGGCCTGCGGATGTACATGAAAAGGGAATTGTTGGTGGTGCGAATAATTGGACCGGAATGGCAATTGATCATAAGCGGGGAATAGTTTATGCACCGACTGGTTCTGCAGCGCCCGATTTTTTTGGCGGAAGCAGAAAAGGAGCTAATTTGTTTGCCAGCACACTCCTTGCATTGGATGTAAATACTGGCAAGAGAATATGGCATTACCAGTTCGTTAGACATGATATCTGGGACCGGGATATTCCGTCGCCACCGAATTTGCTGACTATCAAAAGGAATGGCAAAAACATTGACGTAGTAGCCCAGTTTACCAAATCGGGCCATGTTTTTGTATTCGACCGCGAGACAGGTAAGCCAGTTTTCCCGATCAGAGAGGTAGAAGTGCCAAAATCTGCTGTTGCAGAAGAGCATGCCTGGCCTACACAACCGCTTCCAGCAATGCCAGCTGCCGTTTCAAGGAATTTAATAACCGAATCTGACCTGAATACAGCTTCACCCGATTATGATTCTTTGCTGCAGGTATTCAGGGGAACTGTGAAAGGCATGTTTCAGCCTTTTAGCGATAAACCAACACTCGTTGTTCCGGGATTGAATGGTGGAGCAGAGTGGGGTGGTGCAGCCGCAGATAAGGAGGGGATTTTATATGTCAATTCGAATGAAGTTCCCTGGATAGTTACTATAAAGCCGAATTCCAGTCAGGTTGAAATGAGTAGGGGGCAGGCAATTTATGTTCAAAATTGCAGCCCTTGTCATGGAGTAGATAGATTTGGGAACCCTGCAAGTGGTTTCCCTGCCTTGAACACCATCAAAAGCAGGCTAAAGAAGAATGAAGTTAATGAAATTATTGCCAGAGGTAAAGGAAGGATGCCCGGATTTCCACAATTATCGGATGATGACAACAGGGTAATCTTAAATTATTTGTTTGACGAGGAAAGCGAGAAAGACAAACTTGCTTCATCAAAGGATGTATTTGGGGTAGTTGAACCATGGGATCTGAAAGGTTACAGTAAATTTCTGGACAGTAATGGTGATCCGGGAATAAAACCGCCATGGGGAATCCTGACTGCCGTCGACCTGAATACCGGTTTGCATAAGTGGAAGGTACCATTGGGAGATGTTAAAAAGTATAAAGATCAGGGACTTCCTTCAACAGGTACTGAAAATTATGGTGGGCCAGTGGTAACTGCGAGTGGTTTAATTTTCATTGCCGCGACTAAAGATGGTAAATTCAGGGTTTTTGATAAGCTTAATGGTAAACTGTTATGGGAAGCTAATCTTCCAACTGCTGGATACGCAACACCAAGTACTTATATGGTTAATGGTGTGCAATATGTTGTTGTTGCATGTGGTGGAACAAGATTAGGGGCTGAAAAAGGGGATTATGTCGTAGCATTTAAGCTCCGGAATTAAAATAATTGGCAAAGTAACAAGTAATAAATTGAATCAAGAAACTGCTGTTCGGGATGTTAGCCTGCGCATCCCGTACTCCAGATAAAAGCGGGTTTAAAACCCGCATCATCTAAAATTCGACATGCCTTGCAGAACATGTCGAACAGCGGTTCGTATTCAGCATTATTAAACAAGGATCAAGGAATAAGGA
>CAMBFY010000055.1 GCA_945865415.1 Sphingobacterium thalpophilum | reverse complement strand
TGACCCCAGAAATGAAGGATACCAGTACAATATAAAATACAACTAGGGTTTTTCTCATATTTCAAAAATAGAGTTTGACATATTTACCGAATAAAAAACATTCCCTGGTAACCAAAAACTGATTAAGAATTCAATATCTTTTGGAATTTTTTTGAAAAAGCCAACAAATCCGCTTCACCGAATCGCCTTCCTAAAAACTGCATTCCTAGCGGCAAACCCGCAGAATTATTGCCTGCAGGGATAGAAATCGCCGGAATACCTGCCAATGACGCCTGAACAGTAAAAATGTCGGCCAGATAATTCACCACCGGATCATCACTTTCCTCACCAATATTAAAGGCTGGTGTAGGCGCAGTTGGTAACATGATAAAATCATATTCCTCTAATATCTGATTAGTCCTGTCACGAATCAATCTGCGCACTTTCTGTGCCTTTGAATAGTAGGCATCATAATACCCTGCGCTTAGCACAAAGGTTCCAAGCACAATTCTTCGCTTAACTTCGGCCCCAAAACCTTCTGA
Organism: Sphingobacterium thalpophilum; assembly: GCA_945865415.1. GTDB lineage: Bacteria > Bacteroidota > Bacteroidia > Sphingobacteriales > Sphingobacteriaceae > Daejeonella > Daejeonella thalpophilum_A. The sequence continues at coordinate 12,402 of CAMBFY010000055.1, read as the reverse complement.
ACGGGAAGTTTTATAAGTAGATTCAAGATCATAAGCTCTTTTACTACGGTATCCATAATGTACCCCATCATACCTCGCAAGATTAGATGATGCTTCAGCCATGGTAAGAATATAATAGGTAGGAACCACATATTCCAGAAATTCAAAAGGAACGGGCTCTACCAAATGACCAGCTGCTTTTAATGAATCTATACTTTTCTGAAAGGAAAGCTTAACTTCAGGATCAAGGCCTTTAGAGTGCAGTGCTTCTGATAAATAGGCAATCTTTTCCTTTTTTAATTCTTTGTTTTCTATAGTATAGTTAGGAACCGCTCTTTTGGAGGCCGTACTATCGTAATTATCTGAACCGGCAATTATTTCGAGTAGAATTGCAGCATCTTCAATACAATTTGTAATCGGTCCAACCTGATCAAAAGAAGATGCGTAGGAAATAATTCCATGCCTCGATACTCTTCCATAACTGGGCTTCAATCCTATAACTCCACAAAATGCGGCCGGCTGACGAACGGAGCCACCGGTATCAGTGCCCAAGGCCGCCAGGCAAAGTCCGGCCTGAACTGCAACAGCAGCCCCTCCTGATGATCCCCCCGAAACCTTAGTTTTGTCGGCTTTATTCTTTACCGGACCATAGTAAGATGATTCGTTGGATGCTCCCATTGCAAACTCATCACAATTGAGCCTGCCGATAATCAAAGCATCCTCAGCAATGAGACGTTCTACAACTGTTGAAGTAAAAGGTGAAACATAATTTTCAAGAATTCTAGAGCAGGCAGAAACTTTATGATCTTTGAAACAGATATTATCCTTTATTCCGATAACCATACCGGCTAGCTTTCCTGCAGAACCTGAATTCAGCTTTTGCTGAATCCGTAAAGCTTCAAAACGCACCTCATCTGTAAATACTTCTACAAATGCATTCAGCTCCTGATTTTCGCTTATGCGGTTTAAGTAATTTTCTACAAGATGGGGTAAAGTGAATTCCGGGTCATGCTTTACCAGAGCAGCCTGAATTTTGGAAAGAGAAGAAAAACCTTCCATGCCTCAAATATTGTGTTAACAGAGATTATTTTATGATTCTGCCCTGTTAAATAACAAAACACATAAAAATTGTAAAACCGGGATTGGCTTTCTATTGTCTATATAGATTCCAATTAAGGCAATTGTTTAAAAAGGAATTTTCTCCGGCAATAAGTATCACCGGAGGAAATAAGTTCCATATTAGTATATTATTTAGACTCCTGGTCTTTTGTAGTAGGTGCAGGTGTTTCACCTTCACCACTCTGCGCAGTTTTGAATTCTTTAATTCCTTTACCTAATCCTCGCATAAGCTCTGGGATTTTTTTACCTCCAAACATTAATAGTACAACCACGACAATTAAGATAACCTCAGTGGCTCCAAGGCCTGCGAATAATAAAATTGAATTTGACATAATAATTAATTTAATGTGCGATTTTTGAATGCTCAAGTCCCGATTCATCGGGGTTTTTAATGATTTCTGAGCCTGGATCTACCAACGTATTTTCAGGCACATATCCCGCAACAGGATTATTATTTTCCTGCTCCAATTCGGTTTGAGATGCATATCCATGCTCTAAAACTGCCTCATCCGGATTAGGATAACCTGTTATTGCGGAGCTTTGGGTATCAACGTAATCTGCAGCCGACTGAACTTCAGATTTCACCTGATCAGCCACCTCATTTACGCTGTTGATGTTGTTATGAATTTCTCTTTTTATGCCATCCGAAGCATCTTTAAACTCTCTAAGACCTTTACCCAAGCCGCGGGCAAGTTCAGGAAGCTTTTTACCACCGAATAATAAAAGAACAACAAGGAATATCAGGATCATCTCCGGCCCCCCGATATTCATAAACAATAATACTGAATCAAACATATTCATAGTACAATATACAAATATAGGCAATAAAATGCCTCTAAATTATAATTTAATTTGAAAGCCAGCTGGCAGGATTCATGGGAGTTGCCCCTTTTCTCACTTCAAAGTGAACTTCAGTCGTCCCATCAATAGGATCCGTGATTACTGTTCCAATATTTTGTTTTAACATAACTTTCTGGCCTCTTGATACATTTACGGTTTTTAAATTCGAATATACAGTAAAATATTCACCATGTCTGATCAAAACAGCATAGGATCCTGAAATATTCTGGACAGCTGCAACTTCCCCGCCAAATACGGCACGAATCGCCGATCCCGGAGCTGTTTTAATATCGACACCGTTATTCTCTGTAGTTACGTTTCGCCCAATGGTATGGTTTCCAAAGTCTTCGATTATCATTCCATTTGTTACGGGCCATGGAAGACTACCACGGCTTCCGAGAAAATCGGATGATAATTTTGCAGATTCAGGTGTAGCTGCCAGTATACTCGAACCACTTGCAACAGGCTTATAATCAGGTGCATCTTTATTCTCAGATTTCGCCTTAGCTGCAGCAGCTCTGGCCTCAGCCTCGGCCCGCTTCCTTGCTTCCTCAATTTCTTTGTTGATCGCATTCTGAATAGCACGATTCAAAATTGAGGATTCCCGCTGCTTTTGAGTGAGTTCCTGCTTTAGCCTTTTCTCCTGACTAGTTAAGCTGTTCAAAACCTTGGATTTACTATTCTTTTGAATACCAAGAGTGCGCTTTTCCTTCTGCTGATCAGTCAGAATCTCATTTTTTTGCTTTTTATTCAGGTCAAGCTCGGTAATTTTTACATTCAGTTCTTTCTGCGTTCCCTCAATGTACTGTGCTTGTTTCTGTCGGTATTCACTAAACTGCTGAAGGTATTTCAATCGTTTATAAGCCTGATTGAAATTATCAGCAGCAAAAATAAACATGAGTTTACTATATGAACTCTGATTGCGAAAAGCAAAGAGCACCATCGCTGCATATTCTTTTTTTAACTTAACGAGTTGCGACTGAAGCGAACGTACCGTATTGGTATTATCTGAAATCTGATTATCCAGTAACTTAACCTCGGTATTGATAATACTAATTTTTTTCTCCCGGAGTCTGATTTGAGCATTCAATGCCCTTATCTCTTTTAAGGAGAGATTCTTATTATCTGAGGTCTGATTAAGGCTTTTGTTTAAAGATTCTATTTCCCTTGTCAAGGCTTCCTTACGCCTTCGCAGCTCTGAACTACTCTGAGCAAAAAGTCCGGATACCGAAATTAATAATACAAGAAAAAGGATAGACTTAAAATGCTTCATTCAGTCAAATGTATTTAATTTTTTATCAAAAACCGCTCAGGAACCCTGAATGGAAGTTCTATAGGGCCGTCCAGATCAACCTTTAAAAACTTAAGGTCAAGCAGAAACTTCTTGGTTTTAACTGTGGAATCCATGATAACTGAATGTGGAATCTGCTGCTGATTTACCAAAATAAAATCAGCGTATTTCGCAGTAAGTTCCTGTTTTGCAAGCTCATCATTCAAGTTTGAATACACCACTTTATTCCCTGGACTAAGCCGCAAATTATAAGTCAAGCCCCCGAGAATACTTTTTAGTTTAACTTCATCGCTCTCCATGTTGAGATCAGTTGAATCAGTGATGAAGTCTGAAATAGTGTTTCCTATCAGGATAGACTGGAGGGTTTTGAAGTTGATTTGTTCATTGGTAAACTCATAGATATAGCTGAATGGTTTTTTGATGTAAATATTATCCAATCGATTAATGATTCTGACACTATCCGGTGTGATCAAAGCTCTAGCAACTTCCAATCCTGCAAGGGCTGTAACTGAGACCCAAATCACTTCATTATTTCGAATCCGAAAATTCATATTTACATCATTTGCTTTATCATTTATGCTGAGTACAGCCTTTGACCTCACAGCAAGTGTATTGAAAACCATGTTGCTATCATTAATGGATTTCAATTTATTCTTTCTTGTATTATCTACTTCTATAGGAATTACCTTAGCCGCCTCAGGGATTACCACTGCTACTGGAAAAATTCCCTTTTTAGCCTTACAACTATTTAATGCTATTAAAAGCACAAATGCATAAACCGTATTAGTCAATATATTTCTTTTCATCTATTTTTTTATCCAAAGTTTCTGAGCGTAAGCCCATTTCTTTTGCTACCCGCCATTGTTCAACCGCCTTTTCCTTTTCTCCAAGCAAATATAAAATGTCTCCATAATGATCTAGCTGCACTGCACTTTTCGAGTTATGCTGTAAGGCTCTTTCAATCCAGATCCTGGCTTCTTCATATTTTTTGAGTTTAAATAAAATCCATGCATAGGTATCCTCAAAAGATGAATTATCAGGATCCAGTTCATTAGAACGCCTTGACATTTTTTCGGCTTCTACTAAGTTCTCTTCTCTTAACGATAAATAATAAGCGTAATTATTCAAAACATAAGAATTCCTGGAATCAAGCTCGAGTGCTTTTGCATAGGATTGATCTGATAGCTTAAATTGCTTCAGAGCATTATAAGAATCACCCATCGTTGAATGGATCTGAACAATTATATCCTTATCCTCAGTTTCCAGATCCAATGCACTTTTCAAATAAGCTATTGCCTTTTCATGTTTTTGAGTTTGTGCATACCCAATACCTGTATACAAATAAAGTACTGCCTGGTTTGGGAAAATACTCAAAGCATGTTCACCATCTGTTATTGCTTGTTCAAATTCGCCACGGCTAACCTGTATTCGCAATAATTGCTCCCAAATTTGATAGACCTGATCATTGATTTTCAGTGCTCTTTTGTATGACTCTTGGGCCAATGGATATTTTCGTTCCTGAAAAAGAACATCCCCAAACAAAGCATGGGCTTTAGCCTCCTCCGGATGAACCCTTACCATAATCGAAGCCAATTCATTTGTATTGGCTCTGGCCTTCATATCTGCAAACATCGGAAAAAATGAAAGTACAATTCTGACCTTCTCATCAATATTCAGATCAGGATCTTCAAAAGCAACCTTTAGTTCTATAAATGTGTTTTCAAACTGCCGGAGTGCCTTATAATTGTCGGCAAGAGCCAAACGAACCAAAGCGTTTTCAGGCGATATTTGTTTAGCCTTGTTTAATATTTCGAAAGCCTTTTGTCTGTCACCCTCCCTGGAATAAACTTCACTTAAATAAATGTAATTTCTTAAATCTTCAGGTTTTAATTGAATTTGCCTTTCTAACTCAACAGTTAGATTCGCTGTTTTACCTTGCTGCATTGAGATACGCTGCCTAGCGGATATCAAATCCTCTGATGCGCCAAATATCTTCTCTATTTCATCGTAAGCGTTTTCAGCCTCATCCACACGCTTTAGCATCAGAAGGGCATTTGCCTTGTCATAGTAATAAGCTTCATTTTTGGGTGATATTCTCGATAACTCCTCCAGAACAAAAACCAGATCATTAATTTTATTTGTCCTTTTATAAATATCGGATAGCAATACCCAATACCATTCGTTATCAGGGCTCACAGTTACGGCTCTTCTTATCAGCTTTTCTGCCTCTTCAGGCTTATCACCGGCAGAACTAATATTGGCCAATTCATAGAGTGCGGCATCATTTGAAGGATCCAGATCCAGGATTTTTGAAAAAGTGGATGCCGCCTGTGCATAATTCATTGAAATTTTGTCCTGCAGCCCATCAAAGAATAATTCCTTTACCCGGATACTGTCTCTTTGATTTAAAGACTTTCCAATAACAATAACAGGCTCAGCCTTTTCGGCTTTATTTCTTTGAGCTGAAACCGGTAATGCACAGATCAAAAAGAATAAAATAGCGATGCTCCCTTTTTTCATTTCCTTACAATCCAGTGTGTCCATATCCCCCTGCTCCGCGAACAGTGTCGCTTAATATTTCAACTTGCTCCCAGCTTACCTGTTCATGCCTTGAAATAATCATTTGTGCTATACGGTCACCATTATTAATCTCAAAATCCGTTTCAGAGAAATTGATCAGCAAAATCTTTATTTCTCCTCTGTAATCAGCATCAATCGTTCCCGGAGAATTCAGAATGCTGATACCATGCTTCAATGCGAGTCCGCTTCTGGGCCTTATCTGCGCCTCAAATCCTACAGGCAATTCAATAAACAAACCACTGGGTATCAGTTTCCGCTCCATCGGCTTTAAAACGATGGCTTCCAAAACATTGGCCCTAAGATCCATTCCTGCAGAAGCTTCGGTTTCATAAGCAGGCAATGAGTGGTCTGATCTGTTTATAATGCGGATTTTCATTTTCTGCCGAGTATTAGTTTGATTTCTTTCCTCTCCCTAAAGAGAATCACAATTGTAAAGATAAGAAACAAGGCATTTCCAATAAGCAGATTCCGTTCAAATACAATAAATGCTACAAAAACAATACAAATTGAAGATAAAAGGTAGCAGAAATTCTTTTTTAGATTATAAGGGATTGGGTAATTACGCTGGCCCCAAAGATATGACAGGATCATCATCAGGGTATATGCGGTAAGTGAGATCCATGCCGAAGCCATATAACCAAACTTTGGTATAAAGATTAGATTGAGTACGACGGTCAAAATCGCCCCAATTCCGGAGATATATAATCCATAGCGGGTTTGATCCGATAATTTATACCAGATTGATAAATTGATGTAGATCCCTAAACTCACATAACCAAATAATAAAATAGGAACTATCCTTAAACCCGACCAGTAGAGCGCCTGTTCTACAGCATCCTCCTTATAAATAAAATACTTCAGCAGCTCAATATTTGCAACCAAAAATACAAAGATCAGAGAAACGGCAATGACAAAGTAATCCATAATCCGGGCATAGGTTTCTGTAGCGTTCTTATTCTTTGACTGACTAAAAAAGAAAGGCTCTGCTCCCAGCCGGAAAGCATTAATAAAGATGCTCAGGAATACCGCGATCTTATAGCAGGCTGCATAAATTCCTACCTCCTGTTCGGCTATGTCAGCAGGTAAAAGTTGTCCTAGAAATATCTTATCTATATTTTCATTGATGATGAAGGATATGTTGGCAATCAAAACAGGTAAGCTATAAACCAGCATTTCCTTCAGCAAGGAAGCATCATATCTAAATGTCAATTTCAATAGCTCAGGTGTAAGCAATAGCAGAGTAACCAGACTAGCAATCAGGTTAGAAACAAACACATAACCTACCCAGCCTTCCTTATACCAGCCGATTAAATATTCAGTTCCAAACCAGCCTTCCTTAATGATTAAAGGAAAAACAAATATGAAGAGCAGGTTCAAGCCGATGAACGTTAAAATATTGACGAACTTGATGATACTGTAGCGTATGGGCCGTCCATCAGCCCTTAATTTGGCAAATGGAATAACTGCCAGTGCATCGGCAACAAGGATGTAAATAAAATATTTGATGTAACGGGCATAATCAGGATCATTAACATTGCCCCGCTGTATCCAAGTAGCAATATCATCCACAAAAAGAAAGCTGAACAGCAGAAATGTGAATGCAATCAATGAGACCGTAAAAAAAGTATTGTTATAAACTTTCTGCTTATCGTTCTCATATTTATTAAGGTATCTAAAATAAGTAGTTTCCATTCCGAATGCCAGCAAAGCATTAAGCATGGATGCCCAGCTATACATCACAGAAAAAATACCGTAAACTTTCGGAGAGTAGAGTCTTACATAAACAGGTGTAAGAAAAAAGTTTAAAAACCGGGCAATGACTGTACTTATCCCGTAAATAGCAGTCTGACCGGCAAATTTTTTAATGGCTGACAATGAGAGATAAGATTAGATCGTTTAAATTATCTTTTTACTACTTCAAAATTAACATAGTTTTTCAATTCAGCTTCGCTGATGGATACATTTTCAACCATTGCCCTGTCAGAGCCTTTGTGGCAGAATTCAAGAAATAGTTCGAGAGAGAAATCGTCGCCTTCAGCTTCAATAAATACCGTTCCATCTGCCCGGTTACGAGCAGTACCTTTTATTCCAAGCTGATCTGCCACTGCTTTACTGGTTGATCTGAAAAAAACACCCTGTACTTTTCCGGTAATAATGATATCTAGATGCTTCATTGAATTGTTCTAATAACTTAATTTACAAATGCGTTTTTTTTCTATTATAAATTCCGTCCAAACCTCATTGATAATCTGAGCAGCCGGCTTTATCTCATTTATATAGGAAGCTACCTGTCCGATTTCAAGCTCACCCTCAATCAGATCTCCTTCAAACATTCCATTCTTTGCACGGCCACGTCCTAATAATTCCATCAATTGTGCCCGATTGGCACCTTCAGCCTCAGCCTTCTCAACGGCTCTGTAGAAATCATTTTTGAGCAAACGTACCGGCATCAAAGATTTCATGCTTAGTTTGGTATCTCCATCTTTTGCCTTTACTATTGCTTCTTTGAAGCTTTGATGAGCAGAAGATTCATTTGATGCAGCAAACAAAGAACCAATTTGAACCCCTTCAGCCCCCAGCGCAAATGCAGCAAGCATCGCCTTTCCGCTGCCGATTCCACCTGCTGCAATAACAGGTACTGATACCGCATCACAGATCTCCGGGATCAGGCATAAGGTAGTTGTTTCCTCCCGGCCATTATGTCCTCCAGCTTCAAAACCTTCTGCAACAATTGCATCAACACCACTTTCCACAGCTTTCTCAGCGAATTTCTTATTGGCAATCACATGTACAACCCTGATGTTATTTTCCTTTAAATAGGAAGTCCAAAGTGCAGGATTGCCAGCAGAGCTGAATACAATTTCAACCTTCTCTTCCACAATTATGTGCATAATCTGCTCAATATCAGGGTATAATAATGGCACATTTACTCCAAATGGATTTGATGTGGCTAGTCTGCATTTTTGAATATGCTCCCGCAATACTTGGGGATACATTGAGCCGGCACCTATTAAACCCAAACCCCCGGCATTCGATACCGCCGAAGCCAGTCGCCAGCCACTACACCAAACCATCCCTCCCTGAATAATTGGGTATTCAATATTGAAAAGTTTCTTAATGCTATTCATTTAAATCAAATCAGAACAAAACTTTTTTATATCAGTCGTTTTATAGTTGATGTTGAGGTTAATTCTGTCCCGTTCACATTTTCGATCAGATTTAATCCCGGAGTTTTTCCCTTTTCAATCGAACCAAAACGCTTATCGATTCCAAAAAACTCAGCTCCATTGCGTGTAGCCCAGCGGATCGTTTGAGCAAAGGGTAATTCCGGAAAATACGCTTTGATCAGTTTGAGTTCAGATAAAATACAAAGTTTATCATTTGAAGCCAGACTATCTGTTCCCACAGTAATTTTGCAATCATCAGTAAGAAACTGATCGATTTCCGGAAGTCTGCCTTCGATATAGCGATTGGCATTCGGACAAAAACACCAATAAATATCATTGCCGGAGGCAGACACAGCGGCTAAATCCTCCAAGCTAGTATAGGTATTGTGAACCAGCAGGGTCTTTTGCTTTGCAGAAAACAAAGGTAAAACACTCTGAATGGAACTTTGAAACTTGGCTTCGAAAAACTGTAAATTCAGACTCAGCATCTTGTAAAAATCAAGAAAATCCCCGCTCTTATTCTCAAAAAAAACAGTTTCCGCCCGACTTTCCTGATTGTGCATACTGCATAAGTTTTCATGACTTTCTGAGTATTCACGCAGCAGACTAAAAAGTCTTTCGGAAACGGAATAGGGTGCATGAGGCACCAGGGATGCAGCCAAGGGTGCAAAACAGGATTTCAGTTCAAGCGCTTTATTAAACACTATTTCTGCTTTCACCGGATCAAAACCAAGCAACTCTACGAAGGTGTGATAATATATTTTACTGCTTCGTTTAATTGACTTCGATAAATGATTGTTTGAAATATCACCAACAGCTGCAATGCCATTATCAAACATCCTTTGATCGTTTATTTTCATGGCTGCCAATACCTCATTTTCATCTGCGGTTCTTTGGGATATGACGGCCTTAAGAAAAGGAATAAGTCCGGTACCTTTTGGAATTTTACCTTGCAAATGCGAAAGCTCCAAATGACAGTGTGCATTTATGAAGCCGGGGACGATGATTCCATGATAATGCTCAATTGCGCCGGATATTGCTGGACTCCGTTTTGGATCAAGAAGATCGATGATTTCCCTTGATTCATTCAGTACAACTATCCCATCCTTAAGAGGGTCAGAGCTAACCGGGAAGATATAATCTGCGCTGAGGTATCTGAGCATGTGGTAAAAATAAGAGTAATAAATTAGTATTGAGTATTGAGATAGATTCGCTTTCAACATAAATAATGTGCTATTAATCAGAATCCAGAAAAAGAAACATACGGGCCCTGAAGTACTAATTTCAAATCAGCACCCAATAATCTAACCAAAAACCACTAATCTAATTTTCCGTACTTTTGCAAAACAATGCTATTATCAGATAAAAAAGACATTCGAAGCCTGTCTATTGAGCAGCTAAAGCAAGAGTTTATTGCTATGTCTGAACCTTCGTTCCGTGCAAAGCAGGTTTATGAATGGCTTTGGGAGAAATCATGCGTAGATTTTGATGAAATGAGTAATCTTTCGAAAGCTTTGAGAGAGAAATTAAAGGAGAGTTTTACGATCAACAATGTGCTTGTTCATCATTCTCAATTTAGCAACGACAAAACCATAAAAAGTACATTCAAACTGTTCGATAGCAATATTATCGAAGGTGTGTTAATTCCTGCTACCGACCGCATGACCGCCTGCGTGAGTTCGCAGGTTGGATGCAGCCTTACCTGTAAGTTTTGTGCAACAGGTTATATGGATAGAAAACGTAACCTTAATGCCGATGAAATTTATGATCAGGTAGTACTGATTGATAAACAAGCCAAAGAAAACTACAATATCCCGCTGAGCAATATCGTCTACATGGGTATGGGTGAGCCCTTACTAAATTACGCTAATGTTATGAAATCCATTGAGCGCATCACGGCTCCCGACGGACTGAACATGGCGGCCAAACGCATTACCGTTTCTACTGCAGGAATTGCAAAAATGATTAAGAAGCTTGGTGATGATGCCGTGCGATTTAATCTTGCGCTTTCCCTGCATGCTGCCAATGATGAAAAGCGGAATACCATTATGCCCATCAATGAGCAAAATTCTCTCAAAGCATTGGCAGAGGCATTAAAATACTATTTCTCAAAAACCAAAAACCCGGTTACTTACGAATACATTGTTTTCAATGATTTCAACGATAATATTTCGGATGCCGAAGAACTGGTTAAATTTTGCAGGCATATACCATGTAAAGTCAACATCATCGAATACAACCCCATCTCCTTTGCCGATTTTGAAAATGCAGGTGAGGATAAGATCGAAGCATTTGCAGCACATCTGCGCAAAAATGGGGTCAATACCAATATCCGCCGAAGCAGAGGGAAGGATATTGATGCGGCCTGCGGGCAATTGGCCGTAAAAAGCTAAGTAACGATTCTAAAATTAGCAAATTAGCAAATGGGATAATTTGTCCATTTGCTAATTTATCGATATGTCCATGATTTTTAGGCCGAAATTATCCAGGCATGCGGAAAGTAAATTTCGTCAGTCCCAATGATTTGCGCAAAAGCAAATTTGTACCGCTTGTCACCCGACCTGGGCGGAGCCTATCGTTTCCCAAAATTTACCCTGAATTATTGGCGAGGAAGGATTTCATCACTTTGATCAGTGACTTTCATTAAGATTAATTTAACTGTTCTGGTATAACCGTTCCCTAAATCATCACACACATCGTTATTACAATTAAGAAAGCCACGTACCTTGATCCCATGAAAAGATTTCTGGCTTACCTTAATGACTTGTTTTGTTTGTTCTTTCCGGAGCTTTGTGCCGCGTGTGGAATTAATCTGTTCAATAACGAAAATATAATCTGCACCAATTGTATCTACCATCTTCCCCGGACTAACTTCCACATTGATCCTCAGAACAAGATGGCACGTCAATTATGGGGAAGGTTTAAGTTCGAACAGGCCATAGCTTTTGTTTATTTTCAAAAAGGAAGCCGGGTTCAGAACATGATGCATGAGCTTAAATATAATAAAAAACCAGATGTGGGAATACGTATGGGGGAGTTATATGCCCTGCAACTTAGTCGGACAGAACTTTGGGATAAACCAGATATGATTATTCCAATCCCCTTACATCCAAAAAGATTTAAACAAAGAGGTTATAACCAAAGCGAGCAGATATCTAAAGGTTTGTCATCTATCCTAAATCTGCCCATAAGTACTCATAATCTGGTACGGGAAGAAAATACCCAATCTCAAACCAAAAAATCAAGGTTTGCCCGATATGAAAATCTGAAAGATGCATTTATCATGACAAATCCATCAGAACTATTTCATAAACACATTCTACTTGTGGACGATGTGATGACTACCGGGGCTACCATGGAGGCCTGCAGCATAGAATTACTAAAAATAGAGGGGGTAAAAGTCAGTGTTTGTACGCTGGCTTATGC
>CAMBFY010000054.1 GCA_945865415.1 Sphingobacterium thalpophilum | reverse complement strand
TTAGCTACCATGTTGTTGTCTCTACACTCTCCACTAAATTAGATGTTCCACCAATACGTCATCTTCAACACCAGGAACCTGTTCTTGACAGAAAATGGTGAAGGAAGGTAATTATCAGTATAAACGATAAAGATGTCGGATGCGGGTTTATAACGCCATTGTACACGGGTATTTACATTGATGTTATCGCTTTGCTCATTGTACTGGACAAATCCTGTAAAAAAGAGCTTATTAGTCATCGTTACATCAAGGCGTGGACCAACGAGCCAGAATTTACGGTTTTTCCATGGATCGGGCAAATTGATGTCGTTATAACTTGAACTCAGGGCAAAACTGACATAAGGCTGGAATCGATATCCAAACTCCGTGGTCAGATTCAAGCGAGTTCCGTCGGCATAAAATCCGCCATAGCGCGTGGAAAAAGAAAAGGTGTAGAGACTCTGCGGACGGGAAACAAATTCTGTACCAAATGAGCTCCAGCGATGTTCTGTTCCACTTGCTAAGGTAGCAATTCCGGCATTAGTTGGATCGAAGGGTTGTAATAACTTCACATAATCATTTGCGGTCCATGCTGTAAAGCTTGCCCTGCTTCTAAAATTGAAGCTGTAGGCAACAAAATTAGTATTGTCAGTCGGCTTAAAGGATTCGTTAAAGTAATTACTGCTAAAGAATTTAGGTCCGTGGCTAACCAGTTTACCTCCCTTTGGGAAAAAGAGATAAGAGGCTGATGGATTCAAATGGATATAACCGCGCCTGGGGACATATCCTACTTCGGCATTATAATTTATTCCAACATATTCGTGCTGCCAATTCAAATCCCAGTTTCCAGTCCAGTAGCGCAGGTTGGCTGCCTGCATCATATCTTTTCCGCGTTTATTCGGACTGAATGATTTCATGCTTACTGCCTTGCCTGTCCAGGTATTGTTAGCTGAGGCCAGATTGTACTCTAATCCCGCTACACGGTTATACCTGGAGACCCCCGCTGCAGCATTGGCATCATCAAAGTCCAGGGATTGTTTATTGATTACTATAGCACTGATACTTGACCTTGCAAACACTTTTCGTTGTAAGGCGATCACTCCGAAATTCTGAGCAGGTTCACTTGCGCTAGTGTTTTCGGTCTGCATGTTCATTACGCTAATTCTCAAATCTTTGTTTAATTTTCCACTGAGACGGGCTCCATACTGTATCGGTACCCCCAGACCAATGCGCCTGGAGAAAAAGGGACGGATATTCTGATATCCGAAATTGGCGAAAAGGTCGCCGTTTTCCAGAAAATACTGTCTTCGTTCAGGGAAAAAGAGTTCAAATCGATCGAGGTTGGGAACCTGCCTGTCGACTTCCACTTGCGAATAATCTGGGTTTACAGTCAGGTCGAGATTAAGCGAGGAATTGATGGCTACTTTAACATCACCGCCAATTTCACCACGTTGATCCCTTTGTATAGGAGATTTTAAGTGATTGCTGGAGATACCTCCCAGCGTGTAAGGAATGATTGAAATATTTTGTCCGGGTACAGGTGGTGGCTGATCCCAGACCAGTGATCCGGTATAGGCAAGGGAAGCGGTCGCAAACTGTCTTGGGATAGGCGTCCAGCTTGATTTTTCGGTTGATTTAAGATCCATACGACTGAAATTAATACCCCAGCGGGTGATTCCGGGTTTGTAACGAATGGATTTAAATGGAATTGAAGCTTCAAAAACATAGCGATCAGGGTAGTTTTTTACTGCAGAAGTCCATTTATTATCCCAGCTAAGGTCAATTTTGCTGCCATCATACATAATTCCATCCCATTGGGCTCCGGCTGCGTTTGTTCCGAATGAAAATCCATTGGTCAGGTCATTGAAAGGATCCATGAACATCAGGAAGTTGTCGTTTTTACCAAATGCAAAGTCTCTGCGTAAGGATTCTACGAAATAAGGACCGGGCTCATGATAACAAATAGCGATAATATACAGATTTTCCTTATCATAGGTCATTTTTATATCGGTTTTTATCTTTGCAAAGCTTGTATCCATGGGTTGGACCATGAAGAAATTAGTGACTAGCTCAGCATCATTCCATGCTTGCTCACTTACATCCCCGTCAATTTTGATTTCAGAGCTTGCAGGTTTGATGTGTAGTTCGTATTTGGCATTGATCTTTTGCGCCAGAGAATTTGTGGTCAGAATACTAAAAAAAGCACAGATAATGTATTTATAAAGAGATTTTAAGCTTTGATAGGAGTACTTTAGGGGTTTTGAATGGGTGTTATTCAGATCTTCGAATTTTGAAGGATTGAGCATATCAACAGGTGTCAGGGATTTGTTGTAATAATAACAACATTGGATGAGTTTATTTTAATAAATGTGAATTAATGGAAAGGAGTGACAATTTTTATCGTTTCGGATCGCAGAAATCGGTCCGACATTATTAAATCAATTTGTCCATCCGCCTTCAAAAGCCTAAATTTGTATAAATTAATTTAGAAATGTCTCAAGAAACTGAACATGTACAATGTCTGATCATTGGATCAGGTCCCGCAGGATATACAGCAGCTATTTACGCTGCACGTGCTGATTTGAAACCGGTTATGTACACCGGAATGGTACCCGGAGGTCAGTTGACACAAACAACCGATGTTGAAAATTTTCCAGGTTACCCGGATGGAATTATGGGTCCGGAGATGATGGAAGATTTCAGAAAGCAGGCTGAGCGTTTCGGTACAAAAATACGCTTTGGATATGTAAGTAAAGTCGATTTTTCGTCTACTCCTCACAAAGTAATCATTGATGAAGACAAGACTATAACTGCAGATACAGTAATTATTGCTACAGGTGCTAGTGCTAAATGGCTCGGCCTTGAAAGTGAACAAAAATATAATGGATTTGGGGTTTCAGCCTGTGCAGTATGTGATGGCTTCTTTTTTAAGGGCCAGGATGTGGCAATTGTTGGTGCAGGAGATACTGCAGCTGAAGAGGCAACCTACCTGGCTAAGCTTTGCAAAAAAGTGCATATGCTTGTCAGAAGAGATGAATTCAGGGCTTCCAAAGCCATGCAGAACCGGGTCTTAAATACCCCTAATATTGAGATTCATTACAATACAGATACTGAAGAAATTCTGGGTGACGGTAAGAATGTTACCGGAGTGAGGGTATCAAATAACCAAACCAAGGAAACCAAGGTTCTGGATATAACCGGATTTTTTGTTGCAATCGGTCATAATCCTAATACTGAGATATTCAAAGGAATTCTGGATATGGATGAAACGGGATATCTGATTACAAGGCCTGATAGTACAAAGACCAATATTCCAGGTGTATTTGCATGTGGTGATGCACAGGATAAGCTATGGAGACAGGCTGTAACTGCTGCAGGAACAGGTTGTATCGCAGCTTTGGAAGCTGAAAGATACCTGGCAGCTGCAGAACATGGTAGTTATTAATTACAGGTTATTAGTATTTTAAAGCTTCCCTTTATCGGAGGCTTTTTTTTTGATCTTTGATTTTTCAGGTTAAGTTTTTATCTGCCCAATTTATTGTGCCTCAGTACTATGCTTTAGCTATTTTTATTCATTAAATTTGAAAGTAGCAGAATTACTGTTTTCAAATTATCGGCAATTTCCAAATATGAATACCATTAAAATCATTACTGCCCTGTGTTTAACGAGTTTATTGATTTCTTGCGGGGAAGAAGAAAAGCAAGCTGTTGCTGTGAAGCAGGAAGTGAAAAAGATTCAGGAGCCTTTCCGTTTTCACAAATTAATAGAAGTAAAACCCGGACTTACCCTGGATATTGTCAGTTGGGGCAGGGGATCTGACGCCATTGGAGGCTATCTTATTTTAAGATCAGATTCTACTCGTTTAAGTTACCGAGCTGTTTCAGGAGATCTGAAAGGTATGGTAGCAGATGCCTGGAATATGGATCTCGATACCGACGGGAATCCGGAGTTGTACATTCAGTCGGTAGGGCAGGGAAATGATTCCTACCTGAATATGTATATCTATGAGTATGGCGAAGGAGGTTCCAATCAACAGATTCGATTTCCTGATCTAAGCTCCTCCTTAAAAGAGGGATATCAGGGAGAGGATTCTGTTTATGTAAGAGATGGAAGATTATTTCGTGAATTTCCATTCCATTTGGATAAGGATTCTACCTCTAAAGTTAAACCAGCCACTAGAAAATTGGAGTATACTCTAAAGAACAATAGCCTGCAGTTTAAAGAAATAAAAGAAGAACTTGAAACCGAAGCCAAAAAACCTTAGGAATTCTGATTAATATCCTCGAATTGTTTGTGTAACCTTTCGAGGTTTTGAATCATTTCTTCCAGTTTTCCTTCTTCACGTTTAATGTAGATGCGCATGAGCACAAAATAGCATAAACCAATCCAAAGGAAGGTGAACAATACTCCAATCAGGGTAATCAAGAGGGAAGTCAGGAAGGAAATCTCAATGAAATATAGAATAAATCCTGCAGTAAAGAAAATAGAATAAATGGTGTATTTTCTGGTATTAAAAATATACCGTTCGTGTTTGTATTTTTTGAGGTAATCAATATAACATTCTGGCTTATCCAGCGGTTTATCATAGTTTATACTGCGGAAATTGCTGATAATCGAAAGTATATAATAAATGCAGCAAGATAGAAAGATGATCATTGCAAGATGAGTAGTCCACATGGTGAAGGGACTCGCTATCCAAACATAGATGAGTACAGCAGCGGCAAAACCCATGCCCATCATTTCAATTAATAGTTTACTTGCAAGACCACTTCTGGTCTTTCGCAAACTTTTCAATACATCTTCGTGACTGACTTTCGGCAGTGCAATCTGGTCATGCCAGATATTCTTCAGTGCTTCAAAATCTTTCATGTCTGTTATATAATTCAGTCAGTTTTTGTTTAATTCGATGAATTTTTACCCTTAAATTTCCTTCTGATATACCCGATATTTCTGCTATCTCAGCGTAAGGTAATTCATCTAGTACCATAGTAATAATGATACGTTCATTTTCTTCGAGCTGGGCAATACATTTATATAAGGTAGATAACTGTTCATTCTTTTCTGAGATTTCTTCGCCTTTAGTTTCAATTATTGTATCGGTAAGTTCATCTTTAGCTTGCCGCTTTTCAACTCTCAGATAGGATAAACAAGTATTGACAGCAATCCGGTAGATCCATGTAGAGATTAATGCCTGATTTCTGAATTTATCGAGGTTTTGCCAGACCTTCATAAAAGTTTCCTGCGTCAGATCGTTCGCGGCTTCATCATCACCGGTATAACCATAACACAAATGGTATATCTTTTTAGAATTGGCCTGGAAAATTTCCTTGAATTGCGCTTCCTTGCTCAAAAGTAAACAGTTTAGGTTTTTATGACTTTGCTATTGCTGAATTGTTACAAATTTTGATTTTTGTTGACCCAGTGAGTTTGTTCTGAGGCAATTATTACCAGGGCATCAAATTCCTTTTGGTAATCAAACTGAAGATCTTCATGCAGTTTTGGTATCAATTTGATGATTTTTTCAAATTGACGGGTCAACAATCCCTGCGTTGGTTTATGACTTGTTTTAAGATCAGCGAACTTTAAAAAATTACTGCAAAACCATAGGGCAAGCTCAATTTCTACCTCCTTTGAACCTGTGTATTTGGCATATCTGTTGATCAGCCGGATGATTTTTCGCATACTCTTAGTGCTGTAATAATAATGCTTCTGCATGGTTTTAAAATCCTCAAGCAGGAAGCCTTTTATCTGTTCAGCATACTTCATTGGGTCATCAGCATCAAAAAGGAGATAGCTTAATAATTCTTTATTATCCTTTTTGTATTTGGCCATACGAAGACAGATGTCTGTTAATTCGTGTGTAGAAAGCCCTGACAACTCTTTTTTCAAACCACTTAGTTTCTCCGGCTTCATATCATGCTTTCATTTGCGAGGTAAATCTAATTAATTACTTTTGTTCGATATACTAACCAACATTTATGAAGTTTTCAAATCTCGGAATTATCGCTATCGTAGTGATCTCATTTTCTGCCTTGCTCACTTTTCTGGATCATTACAATTTATTGAATGTTCCTGAACTGGTCTTGATGTTTTCGAGGTGGCTGGCTATTGCCGGATTGTTTTTATATGGATTTAAAAAGAAATCCCTTACCACCTGGATTTTGATTTCAATGGTAGTTGGTGCAGAGATTGGGCATGATTTTCCTGAAGTAGGAATTAAACTTCAGGTTTTAAGCAAGGTCTTCTTAAAAATGATCAAGACCATTATTGCCCCTTTGTTGTTTGCTACGCTTGTCTTTGGTATTGCAGGACATTCTGATCTGAAGCAGGTGGGAAGAATGGGTTGGAAATCAATTTTGTATTTTGAAGTAGTAACTACGATTGCCCTCTTTATTGGACTTGCAGCTATCAATATTTCCAAAGCTGGTATGGGGATATCAATGCCAACAGGTGCTCATGAAGTACTTGAAAAGGTGCCACCACAAACATTTAATGATATAATCCTGCATATTTTTCCGGAAAATATTGCCAAATCTATCGCTGAAGGACAGGTTTTACAGATCGTGGTTTTCAGTATCATTTTTGGTATTGCATTGGCTATGGTTCGTGAAGACAAGCGTCAGCCCATGCTCCGTGCCACTGAGAGTCTTTCTGAGGTAATGTTTAAATTCACCAATATTATCATGTATTTTGCGCCAATAGGAGTAGGAGCTGCCATAGCATATACTGTAGGGCATATGGGACTTGGGATTCTGGTGAATCTTTTCCAGCTGCTTCTTACTTTATATGTGGCATTGCTGGTATTCCTTCTTGGGGTTTTATTGCCGATTGCATTTTTTGTCGGTGTTCCGATCAAGAAATTCCTGCAGGCCATTGCTGAGCCTGTTTCTATCGCATTTGCGACTACTAGCTCTGAAGCTGCCCTTCCTAGAGCAATGGAGGCAATGGAACGTATCGGTGTTCCACGTAAAATAGTGGCATTTGTAATGCCTACAGGGTATAGTTTTAATCTTGACGGCACAACATTATACCTTTCGCTGGCAGCGATATTTGTTGCACAAGCTGCTGGAATGCCGATGACCCTTGGACAGCAATTATTGATAGTATTCACCCTGATGTTGACCAGTAAAGGTGTGGCAGGAGTACCAAGAGCTTCTCTGGTCATTTTATTAGGCACTGCAGCCTCTTTTGGTATGCCTGTATGGCCAATTTTCATCATTCTTGGTATCGATGAACTGATGGATATGGCCAGAACATCGGTCAATGTAATTGGAAATTGTCTGGCTACAGTGGTGATTGCCAAGTGGGAGGGAGAATTTAATCCACCGGCAGACTTAAGTGCTCCTGATGAAAGCCGAATTCATAATCTGAAAAATCAGACTGAACATTAATATTTAAAACTATAGCAGAACAAGGACTGTAAACACATCAAATTTATGAGTGATAGAGGTAAAAAGATTTTTTTAGCGATTTGTATAATCACCCCTTTTCTATTATACACCGTTTATTATTATTCGATAATGGTTAAGAATGCCCCATACCGGTTTTCTGATTTCGATTCCATTACTTTTAAATACGGACTTGGAGATAGCCTGATTAATCATTATTATTCTAAAAGCGGAGATTTTCAATATGTGAATCAGGATGATTCCCTGATCAAAACAAATGTTAAAATGCGTAAGGATGACTTGCTTTATCTTCACCGAAAAGCAGCTGAGCTTGGTTTCTGGAATTTTCCAAAGGAGCTTAAAGGCGATTCTGAATCAGCTAAAGGTAGCAATACACCAACTTATTACATTGAATTTAAGTACAAGGATAAGAGTAAATCGGTACTATATGATATCAACTACGAGAAAGAACCTAAGCTGGCCAGTGCTGCTAAATCATTAATTACCGAGATCAGCAATATGATATCGGATGTGAGGGATCGTAACAAGGATTGATTTTTAGGTATTTAGCTAGTGCAATTCTTATTTGATGTTGTATTGCCATCATTCAACTTTATTCAATTTTGCTGAGAGCAATCCATGGTTGATTTTTTCTAATGACCCAGAATGGGTCAAATGTTTATAGCAAAATTTCATAAGAGAATCCCGCCCGCCCAGGGCGGGCGCATGTATTTTAAATTATCACATACGACCCCTTCAGGGTCGGGAAACAGATTATCACGTTATTTCTATAAACATTCGACCACCTTCGGGGTCGGAGGACCATTAAAGTGATTGTACACTTCAGGGCTTGCCCTTCACATGAAATACAACCCCGGGTAAAATAAACCTTGCCGGAGGAGGTAGCTTCCGGCCGGCAGTATTTGAATCAGGACGCGATTTCATGCCGGAACTACCCCGAAGGAAAGGGCTGACCTATCCGAAACCACACAGGCATTGCTTTCCAAAAACAATTTTTTTGGCTCATGAACCTTTTATAACAAGCAAAGAATCATTTAATCTGAAATATTCATTTCATTTAATCTGAAATTATTGAGGTACCCGACATCAGAACTTAATTTTAATGGGGAAGTATTTAAGGCATTGTGCTAAAGAGATTTTCTCCCAGACTAATTATTCCAAATTAGTTTTTCTTTAAAAAGAATTATTCTTATATTTGCACCTCATTTAAAAAAATAAATTAATAATGTACGCAATAGTAAATATAGCCGGACAGCAATTTAAAGTTGCTAAAGACCAATATCTTTTTGTACACCGTTTACAGGGAGAAGAAGGCGCTAGTATTGAATTTGACAATGTATTATTAGCTGAAAACAATGGTAAATTCTCTATCGGTGCTGACGCATTAAAAGGAGCCAAAGTAAGTGCGAAAATATTGTCTCATTTAAAGGGTGAAAAAGTAATCGTTTTCAAGAAGAAACGTCGTAAAGGTTACAAAAAGAAAAACGGACATCGTCAAATGTTCACTAAGATCGAGATTACAGGCATTTCATTATAGGTTAAGGGTTTTAGGTTTTAATCTTAACCCAAAACGATCAAAATAGTTTAAATTTAAAATCCTGAATTGTTTACAATTCATAAATTATAAAATAACATGGCACATAAAAAAGGAGCCGGTAGTTCCAGAAACGGTCGCGAATCACATAGCAAGCGTTTAGGTATTAAGATCTTCGGTGGTCAGGCAGCAATTGCAGGAAATATTATCGTACGTCAGCGCGGTACTCAGCATCATCCAGACAGAAATGTTGGTATTGGTAAAGATCATACCCTTTTTGCACTGATTGATGGTACAGTAATTTTCAGAAAGAGATATGATAACAAATCATATGTTTCTATTCTTCCAAGAGAAACAGTGGTTGTAGTTGAAGATGCTGCTCCAAAAGCAAAAAAAGCAGCAGCTCCAAAAGCTGAGGTGATTGAAGAAGCGGTAGAGGTAGCAGCTCCTAAGCCTGCGGCTAAAAAGCCTGCAGCTAAAAAGGAGTCTGTTAAAAAAGAAGTATCTGATGATTCTGCAGAATCTTGATTTGTAGAAATAAGAAATTTTTATTTGTGAAAGCCCTGATGAAAATCAGGGCTTTTTTAATGCTCTCTGATCAGTAAATGTTCTGCAAATCCTCGCAGGAGCTCTTTTCTTGTGTTATCTACTGCGATTTTATCCAATGCATTCAGGGCTTTTAAAACATAATTTTCCATTTCTGCTTCTGCAAGTTTCCGTACTCCGATGGAATTGTAAATGGTAGTGATTGCGTTCACCTTATTTTCAGGTAGAACATCAGAATTATTTAGCCATCTATCCAGTTCCAAAGCGGTTTCTCCTATGGCCAGTTCTCTGGCTTTGATTAAAAGAAAGGTTTTTTTGTCTGCTAGAATATCGCCTCCAACTTGTTTTCCAAATTTTTCAGGATCACCGTATACATCCAGAATATCGTCCTGTAATTGAAAAGCAAGGCCAAGATTTTCACCGAATTCATATAATAAATCAGCCTGCTCTTGTTCTGCACCGCCAATAATGGCACCAATCTGCATACTTCCTGCCAGTAATACAGCGGTTTTAAGTCTAATCATTTCAATATATTCTTCAAGACCAACATCATCTCTTTTCTCGAAATTCATGTCGGCCTGCTGACCCTGACATACTCCAGAAGCTGTGTCTGAGAATATGTCCAGTACTTTCCTCAATATTGAATCTTCAACTTTAATCATGAGTTTGTAGGCCTCTACAAACATCACATCGCCAGATAATATTGCCGCACTTTCGTTCCATTTTACATGAACAGTAGGGTTCCCTCTTCTAAGTGGAGCCTTATCCATAATATCATCATGCATCAGGGTGAAATTGTGAAACAGCTCAATGCCTATTGCCGCATCCAATGCTTTTAATACATTCCCACCGAAGAGTTCAGTTGATATGAGCACTAGAACAGGCCGCATTCGTTTGCCGCCCAATTGCATCAGATAACTGATTGGCTCGTAGAGTTCTGCAGGTTCTGATGTATATTTAGTATCAGCTATTGCCTTATTAATAATGAATTGAAGCTGTTCTATGGAATGCATTTAATTTAAGCTATGAGCCTGAAGCAAAAATAATAAATCTGATTAGTTTGACACTGTTTAATTCACCATGTGGACTAAAAAATTATTTCACAAGGGTAAAATCGATCTGGCGCTTGCCCAGATCCACCTTTTTAACCATAATGCTCACCTCATCACCTAATTGATATTTCTTTTTCCGCCGCTGACCAATGATACAATAATTCTTTTCATCCAGAACGTAAAAGTCATCGTTAAGATCGCGCAAACGAATCATTCCTTCGCATTTATTGGCTATAATTTCAACATACATTCCCCATTCTGTCAGCCCTGAAATAATTCCGTTGAATTCTTCACCGATATTATTCTGAAGGTATTCAGCCTGCTTGTATTTTACTGAAGCACGTTCAGCATCTGCAGCTTTTTTCTCCATCTGTGAAGAGTGTATGGACATTTTTTCATATTCCTCTTCATTTACTGATTTGCCATCAGTTAAATACAATTCGAGTAAGCGGTGCACCATGACATCAGGATATCTGCGGATGGGAGAGGTAAAGTGGGTATAATAATCGAATGCCAGTCCGTAGTGACTATGCTTTTTCGTTGTATAAACCGCCTTCGCCATTGACCGGATTGCCAATTGAGTTAAAACATTCTGCTCCTTTTTGCCTTCCACATCCGCCATTAAAAAGTTAAGTGACCTTGCTGTTTCACGTCCCGAACTCATATCAATCTTATAACCGAATTTTGAGGCAAACTGTGAGAAGTTCAAAAGTGCATCCTCTTTTGGGGAATCATGTGAACGATATACGAAAGTATATTTCTGCTTTCCTTTACCTTTTTTTGCTACAAATTCAGCCACCTTTTTATTGGCAAGAAGCATGAAATCTTCGATCAGTTTGTGGGCATCTTTACGCTCTTTTACATAAACCCCAAGTGGCTTACCCTGATCATCAAGACGGAATTTTATTTCAACGCTCTCAAAGCTAATCGCTCCATGTTTAAACTTACGCTCTCTGAGTTTGTAGGCAAGTTCATTTAACTTCAAGAGCTCTTTGCTATGTTTGCCGCTTTTACTTTCTAATATCTCCTGTGCATCTTCATAACTGAAGCGTGTGTCAGAATGAATGATTGTCCGGCCAAACCATTGTTCAATTACATTGGCCTCATTATCGAGTTCAAATACGGCTGAGAAGCACAGTTTATCCTCGTTTGGACGTAGGGAACACAATCCATTCGATAATCGCTCAGGTAGCATTGGAATCACTCTATCGACCAGGTAAACTGATGTCCCTCTCTCAAAAGCTTCTTTGTCTAATGCTGAACCCGGTTTTACATAATGTGAAACATCGGCAATATGTACACCTACCTCAATATTTCCATTTTTTAATGTTTGGAATGAAATGGCATCGTCAAAGTCTTTGGCATCTGCCGGATCTATCGTAAAGGTCAGCACTTCCCTGAAATCCCTTCGCCTGGCGATTTCTTCTTTGGTAATCTCCTCCTTTATTGATTCAGCTTGTATTTCCACTTCATCTGGGAAAGCAAGTGGGAAACCATAATCCGCTAAAATGGCATTCATTTCAGCATTATTTTCTCCCTGTTTACCAAGCACATGGGTAATCTCACCAATCGGATTTTTGGCATCTTCTGGCCAGTCAACGATTTTTGCGATGGCTTTATATCCATCTTTAGCCCCGTTAAGTCCGTCTAAAGGAATAAAAATATCATGCAACATCTTCCGGTCATCCGGAACGAAAAAGGCGAAGCGATCAGAAAGCTTGATAATTCCTGTAAAGTCTATTTTGGCCCTTTGCAGAATTTCGACTACTTCACCGTCTTTTTTACGTCCTTTATTCTTCGCATAAACATAAACTTTGACAATATCACCATGCAGTGCATTTCGTAGTTTACGTGGTGCTACATAAATATCTTCTTCAAACTCATCTTCACTGATAATATAGGCAGAACCATCGCTGGTCATATCAACCTTTCCGGTTACGAATGTTTTAAGCTGTTTTAAAATGAATTTGCCTTTTTCAGGCTCCTGAAGAATTTTTTTTCTGGTTTCTTCTTTTAAAACCTCCAGTATTAAGACTCTGGTTTCATCATCATGGAGGTTAAGTTTTGATGCAACCTGTTTATAATTTAATGGCTTATTCCCTGATTTTTCAAACACATCAGTGATGAGTTTGGTAAGAACCAGGTTAAAGTTATTTATTTTTTTTTTTGACATGTTTTAAAATTTCAGCTAAGATAAGGCTTAAGTAGCTAATAATAAGCTTCTTTACCATTTGATAACATTCAAATGATCATTGAAATGGTAGTCATGGATTCACAATTGTGATCTTATCGGTGGATAGCACAGGTAAAGATTTAAACTTTAAAAGGATTTGAGCAGTGGTAATTACGTCTTTTTCACAATATATCCTGATCCGCTCAAGATCATTTTCTTCCCAGTAAACTTTGTGCACCATACTTCCGTCGATATCGTCTTTCGGACTGGGAATATTGAATACCGCCGCAAGTAGTTTAAGTGAAGTATAATTTTTATAATCACCGAATTTCCAAAGATCCATTGTGTCCAGGTGCATGATTTCCCATGGCTTTTTTCCTTGAATATTTAATTGTGAGGGTATTTGAAGTCCGTTGATCAGCATCCTGCGACATA
>CAMBFY010000053.1 GCA_945865415.1 Sphingobacterium thalpophilum | reverse complement strand
ATAATAAGAAATTTACATTCCTGATATCTGATTTTTAATTACCGATGCGATCTTATTTCTCATCCCAATTTATAGTTATCTCTTGTTTGTTAACTGTTCTCTGTCATAGAGTAGTAACTGTCAAATGTAGCAGTCATTTTAATTTTGTTAACTGTCCATTCTCCATAAAATCCTAGATTTTCCTCCCCGTATTAATCACATTTACTCCCTTGAACATAGTTGTTGAACAACCATGAGATACTGCACTAACCTGACTTGGTTGCCCTTTGCCATCAAAGAAGGATCCACCCGTGCGATAATCTTTCTCATCACAAATGGCTGAACAGGCATTCCAGAATTCCTGAGTATTTGCCTGATAGGCAACATCCTTTAATAGTCCGCCGATCTTCCCATCTTTTATCTCAAAGCAAAGTTGACCGCTAAACTGGAAGTTATATCGCTGCTGATCAATTGAGTAGGAGTTTCGTCCGAAAATGTAAATTCCTTTTTCAATGTTTTTGATCATATCCGCAGGATTGAGTGCCGCCTTGCCCGGTTTTAAAGAAACATTAGGCATGCGCTGGAATTGTACACTGCTCCAGCTATCAGCATAGCAACAACCCTGCGATTCGGGCAGACCTAAAATATGCGCCTGGTCGCGGATGGTTTGATAATTGACAAGAATTCCATCTTTAATAATATCCCAGTTCTTGCATTTTACTCCTTCATCATCGTAACCTACAGCCGCTAATGAGCCTTTCTGAGTTTTATCGGCTTCGAAATTGACAATATTACTTCCAAAATTAAATTTCTTGCTTTCCCATTTATCCAGAGTAAGAAAACTTGTTCCGGCATAATTGGCTTCATAGCCCAGCACACGGTCGAGTTCTGAAGGATGACCTACAGATTCATGAATCGTCAGGAACAAATTCGTAGGATCGATCACCAGATCGTATTTTCCAGCTTCTACAGGTTTAGATCTTAGCTTTTCATCCACATGCCGGGTTGCGGTGGTCACATCCTCCAGCATATTGTAGCGATTTTTGTAAATCGTAAATAAACCGTCAATCTCTTCCTCTTTCTTGGGGATCAGGTATTCATAACCCATCCCCATTGGAGAACTGAGCGAATTCCTTGTTTCAAATTTCCCTGATTTCGGATCTATTTTAGTAACCGTAAACGTTGGCCACAGTCGGTGTACATCCTGATCGATATAGGAACCTTCGGTAGAAGCAAAGTACTTCTGTTCATTGACCAGGAAGAGTGACGAATTGATGTAATTGGCACCACCTTTCAAAGCGGCATCATTCACTGCAAGCAAAAGTTCAGTTTTCTCCTTGATCGGAATCTCAAAGGCATTTTTCTCAATCGGAGTTTTCCAGCTGACTTCACCATAACCACTTTGAGGAGCAAGTTTTACCGGCTCAGTTAGCAATTTGGAATTTACTTTTGCAATCTGGACTGCTGTAGCTGCAGCACGGGCAATATTATCTTCAGTTAACTGATCGATAGAAGCAAAACCCCAGCTGCCATTGGCAATAACACGGATACCCATGCCATAGGATTCAGTATTGCTGATATTCTCAACCCGGTTTTCACGGGTTGTTAAAAATTGATTCAGATATCTTCCAATTCTGACATCTGCATAGCTTGCTCCTTTGGAACGGGCAGCATTCAATGCAATATCTGCCAATCGCTTTTTCAGGGCAGTATCTACCGGAATTAAGGCCTCTTCTATGGCGATATTCCGACCAATGACCGGTACCGATTGCAGCATAGATGCTCCGACTCCTATCCCTGACAGGTACAGAAAATCTCTTCTTCTCATCACGATATTTATTTAATTATGGATTAATATGGTTATGGATTAAACTGCATCAGAAAGAGAAGAGAATGTAAAGTCGCGAATCTTCATTGGTGGAACGATCATGCTACCATTTCGTTCAGCTTTACCGAGAGCTTCTACATTATTCAACATAATAATCGGACTTTCATTGAACCTGAAGTTTTTGATCGGGAACATAATTTTTCCGTTTTCGATATAGAAAGTACCGTCGCGGGTCAATCCGGTTAATAATAATGTTTGCGGATCTACACTTCGGATATACCAGAAACGGGTTACCAGAATTCCTTTTTCAGTACTTTTAATCAATTCTTCCAATGATGCGGAGCCACCTTCCATGATAATTCTTCCTGCACCCGGGATTGCCTTCACGCCTTTTTTCTGGGCCCAGAAACGTGAATAACTCAGGTTTTTCACAACTCCTTTTTCTACCCAGCTGGTTCTCTCAATGGGAAGTCCGTCACCATTCCAGGTTGCACCGGGAAGTTCAGCATTAAATGGATCTGAATAAATATTGACCTGCTCATTGAATAATTGTTCGCCAAGGCGGGTTCCTCCGCCTTTTTTGCTCATAAAGCTTCGGCCTTCTTCGGCACCACGGGCATCAAATCCCCTGACCAGGTTAGAAAGCATATCGCTCGCTGCTAGTGGTTCAAGTATGACAGTGTATTTGCCCGGCTCTATGGCTCTGGCACCTGCAGATCCATTCGCTTTTCCGGCAGCAATTTTAGTTAATGCCAGCGTATCTAGTTTTGAGATATCATTGAAACTGTTGCTAACATATCCCGAACCGGTTCCTGCCTGATTTCTGGTGGTTACAGAAAATGAAACATCTGTATCTTTATTATAAGCATAAAGTCCCTTAGAATTCATGATCGCCCTGAAACTGGTCGTATTCTCAAGGAATCCTGCCGCTTCAAGATTTGCTGCTTTCGCTACCTCCAGACTTTTTCTGACTGCCTCAGCCCTGATGTCTGGATTTATTGCCGCGGTTACCGGATTGTATGTTATGGACTCTGCAAAGGTTTTTGGTCCTTCGAGTGATACATATTCAGGGTTAGCCGGTGCCAGCTGTGCGAGTTCTTCAGATCTTCTGACCACTTTCTCAAGCGAGGCATCATCAAATTCATTGATCGTTGCTGAACCTGTTTTTTTACCAAATGTAGAACTGATTGCCAGTCCCATAGAACTCATATCCCCTGCAGTTGAAACCGCATTACGTGCATAACGGATATTACCGCCCTCGCTGCCATTCAGGCTAACTTCGCACTCATCCGCTTTCGAAAAGCTCAATGCTTTTTTCAGAATTGCCTGAGCTTCTTCTTTACTTAATATGCTCATATCTTATATTTTTCTTGCTGTATTAATTACGTTAACTCCATTAAATCGTGTGGTTGAACAACCGTGTGAAACTGCATTCGACTGGCTTGGCTGACCCTTGCCATCATTAAAGGCTCCACCCAGACGATAATCACTTTCATCACAAACTGCGCCGCAGGCATTCCAGAATTCCTGGGTATTCGACTGATAGGCCACGTCCTTAAGCATTCCTACGATTTTGCCTTCCTTGATCTCGTAGAACATCTGTCCGCCGAACTGGAAATTATACCGCTGCTGGTCAATAGAGAAAGATCCATCACCGATGATGTAAACTCCTTTTTCTACATTTTTGATCATGTCGTCAACACTCAGTTTCGCTTTTCCGGGTTCTAAGGAAATATTTGGCATCCTCTGGAACTGTACATCCTGCCAGCTTTGGGCATAAGAACAACCTTGTGATTCATTTAAGCCGATCATATGAGCCTGATCACGGGTAGCTTGGAAGTTTACCAAAATACCGTCCTTAACAATATCCCATTTTTTACATGCTACACCTTCATCATCATAACCAACAGCACCTAAAGAACCTTTTTGAGTCTTATCAGCCACAACATTGACCAGTTTGTTCCCGAAATTGAATTTTTTGGAATTCATTCTTTCAAGACTTAAAAAGCTGGTTCCTGCATAATTTGCTTCATAACCAAGAACGCGATCGAGCTCTGTAGGATGACCTACTGATTCGTGGATCGTTAACCATAGATGAGATGGATCGAGAACCATGTCGTATTTGCCTGGTTCAACTGATTTAGCCTTCATTTTCTCATCCACGTTTGCGGTTGCCGCTCTCACATCTTCAAGTATGTCATAACGATCTTTATATCGGGTAACAATTCCCTTGACCTTACTGCTTTCTTTTGGTTCCAGGTACTCATAGCCCATACCCATGGGGGTGCTCAATGACCGGATGGTATCGAATTTACCACTGCTGCGATCGATCTTGGTGACGGTGAAATTCGGATAGATTCTGTGGATATCCTGATCTATATAGGAACCATCTGTTGAAGCAAAATATTTTTGCTCATTGACAGCCAAAATAACCGAGTTGACAAAATTGGCACCGCCCTGCATCGCAATGGCATTGGTACTTAGAAGCAGGTCTACTTTTTCTTTGACCGGGACTTCAAAAGCATTGCGTTCAATTGGAGATTTCCAGCTCACCTCACCATAACCTTTTTGAGGCGCAAGTTTTACGGGTTCTCCCTGAATTTTCGAATTTGCTTTTGCAACAGCAACGGCCCTTTCAGCAAGTTTGGCAATATCTTCCTTTTCAACATTGTTTGATGAGGCAAATCCCCAGCATCCATCAGCAATGACACGTATTCCTACTCCGTAAGACTCGGTATTAGCCACACCCTGAACCCTATTTTCACGGGTGCTAACAAACTGGTTTAAATACCGGCCAATGCGTATATCTGCATAGCTTGCACCCTTTGAACGTGCAGCATTCAATGCCACATCTGCCAAAGCTTTTTTAATTCTGACATCCATGCTATCCAAGGCTTGTGCCGGATCAATTGGATTACCCATGAGCGATAGTCCGGGAAGCATAAATGCACCGGCTCCCATTCCACTCAGGTAGAGAAATTCACTTCTTTTCAATACGTTGTCCTCCTGTTATTTGGTTAGTAGATTTGCCCCGAAATAGATGCGGGGGTTTAATTTTTGTAAGTTAAAACTTTTTTGCTTCAAGCCATAAATATGTGCAAGAAAGTAAAAATAAAATATAGAAATAAAAAGGCGGAACTACTTCGTGATAATACTTGTCTGGATGATATTCTTCAATACTTTCTGAAGAAGATTTTTCTGCCACTTTTTTATTATTCTTAATTCTTGATACAGCATTTACTGTTGCCCAGTCATTTTTATTGAAGACATAAAACCAGGTTTGAATCAAGTCAGGAAAATTGCCGGATTCAAGTAAATTCCATCCTGTTTTATTGGGCCAAAATGGGGCAGACCATCGGAAAGCCAAAACCGGATCTTGTTTGAACTTTAAAAATTCAGCTTCTGAACGGACAAAAGGGATAGAATCGGAATTACTTTCAATGTTGATCCTTGTTTCCTGGTTTAGTATAGGCAAAGGGTTTTTTAAGGCTAGTAATATGTTGATTTCTTTACTTTTTGAATGATCTCCGATTAATTTTGACCAGTATGCTGAGTAGGACTTTAAATCATTGCCCAATAGCCAGGTATAGGTATCATTAATACCGCTTAGCAGGATCCTCCCTTTTCCAAATAATTGACTGCTTACCAGTATGTTAGCTTGATCATCCCTTACCAATGCCAGGTTACCATCCTTTGGTAATATCCTGAATAAAGCAGAATATCCTGAACTCATTTTTTTCGCTTTGTAATCATCCCAATTTATACTGAGTATTTTTTCTTCTGTCCTGGCAATTGCTCTCGTCTCGAAAAGTCCCTTGAGAAATCCCGGGGCTTTTCTGATACTGTCAGCAATTAGAATCAGGCCCATTCCATTACGAATTTGATTTTGAATGGATTGGTTCTCGGCCTGGCTTAGTGCCGATAGTTCTTCCGGATCACTAATTAAAAGGTCGAAATTTTCCAGAACTGAAGGACTTATCCGATCAAGATTAATTCTTGTAGCATTTAAAAATTCGGTACTAGACTTGTTTTTGCTGATTGCTGCACGAACTGTGATAGAATAATCATTTTCAAACAGCCAGTTCTTTAGAAATTTATTTTCAAAACCGGGTGAAGATGACAGGATCAGAATTTTTATTGGATTCCGGTTTTGTACAAACACCGGTACTTTTTCATTTAGGATAGTGTCTTTTTCTGATATTCCAATTAAGTTGTAAACTGCCTTATCCAGATGTTTTGGAATCGTTTTGAGCTGAAAATTCTCTGATCTGCCACCGGGGATCATAACAGAATCCAAATTGGTGCCCATTCCACTTAGGATTAGTCTTACCGGATCGTTTGCGGGGTTTTGAAAATTCCCACTCAACATAAGCTGCTCTCCTGAATACAAAGCCTTATTCCAATGAACATTTTGTAAACCTGAGGGTAACTGAGATGGATGAAAGAATAGTTTCTTACCCTCCATCATTTCTAATTCCTGAGCCTGAAATCCGTATCCAAAAACGTGAAACACAGAATATTGCTGATTCAAAGCCAGGAAGCTCTCCAGATCAGGTATCAGTTTGACTGATCTGATACCCTTAGCTATATCTGGGTTTGTAGTGAATGCAGCTATATTTTTAAATTTTTCAAGACTGTCTTTTTGAATTCCATCTGTGATTAAGGCGGCAGCATTCTCTTCCTTAAAGACTGATTTCTTCTGATAAGTAATCGGAATGACTACGAAGATCAGGGCAATAACAGCAAAAAATCCAGCAGTAATCCTGAGGACCAAGTTAGCTTTATTCTTTCGCCGGAACTCTTTCAGTAGAATAAATCCAAGCAGAATAAGTGCTGAAACAAGGATATAACTATTATTCATTTTATGGCCTGTTTCTACTTAAATTATTAAAATACTCCTTTGAAAGTACAGTGCCGGGTCCGGTTCTCTTGGATTGCGGCAACTTCATCTCATCCCTGATCATTTTCTGATAGGCAGCTTCAACACTAACAATATCCGCAAGCTTCGCTTTTTTATCAGTATTCGTGATTCTCCTGAATGCGCTTAGTCCGGCAAGAAATTCCTCAGGTTTTTCAGAAGCTTTTCTGGCCAGTAAAATTCCTGACTCTTTGAGGATTATGCGTTCCTCTGAATTGAGTATTTCGCTATTTTTCATTTGTGCCAGTACTGCTGCAGCTCTTTTCAATACGATTTGACCATCCAGAGTTTTTGCTGAATTCCGTACCGCTAAAGGCTGAGTAATTTTGTCAAGTTCACCGCTTAGCCTCTTTTCTGCCTTAATTTGAGGGGCTTTGAATGCTGTTTTGGCGACGTAAACTCTTGATTTTTGCTGCAGATCTTTCAGCAGACGAAGGGCTTTATATTCAAAAGGCAGAGCCTCTTCAGGTTTGTATGTCCTCAATCGTAATTCGGCACTCCACATTTCAGCCAGAGTTGCTTTTAGTTGAGCTTTCAGTTCAGGTTCAAAGAACGTGGCATCTTCAGCAATATCATGTTTATGAGAATAGCCCTCCAGCATTTTTTCGGCATTGCCAAAATCAGCAGCTTCATTTTCCGCATGCTCTTCATGTTCTTCAGCAATTTCTTCATCTGTTTCCTCACCAAGAAATTTACCATAGCGCATGCGTAAAAGTTTTTGATCAATGCCCAGGTTATTGCTGCGGTTTTTATATTCAATGTCTCTGGTCTGCCTACTTTCTTTAATTAGCTTTTCTGTATCAATGATGATCTGCCGCTGACTTCTGAAATATTCCGGTACCAGATTCACACCCGAGAGCATACCATCCATACTCATCAGTTGGGCTGTATCCTGAATGGTTACGATGTAAACATCAGAACGGCTTTCCTGCATCCTGCTGTCTTTGGCATTGATGAAAAAATATAATTCATCTCCGGGAGCCATTCCCATTGCCTCAAGATCCAGTGTTTTCTTGAACTGATATTGCTGGTTGCCGCCAAATGATGCAGCAAGACTGATTTTCTGATCTTTAAACTGTACGCCTTCACCTTTACCACGGCTAATGGTTGCCGAAATAAATGCATCTTCA
This sequence comes from Sphingobacterium thalpophilum, assembly GCA_945865415.1. GTDB lineage: Bacteria > Bacteroidota > Bacteroidia > Sphingobacteriales > Sphingobacteriaceae > Daejeonella > Daejeonella thalpophilum_A. Next base: position 5,492 of record CAMBFY010000053.1, on the reverse strand, counting down.
ATTCCGTAATCATCATTAATCTGCACATTTAAAGTGGTTCTTTTGGGTTCACCAATGTCAACGCTGCTGTATTGTGCCGGACTGATGATCCGGATTACTGCCGCCTGATCTTTTATCGTTTCGAGTTTATAGAGTTCTGATAGTTTACCATCCAATTTCAGCTGATAAAATCCTGAACTGTCTATTCTCTTATTGAATCCCCATTTTGTCCTTTCATTATTCAGGGAGCGAAGGCTTATCCTTTGCTTATCATTGAAAATGAATTCCAGGCTTTTAACCGACTGGTTGGTCTCAATTTCCCAGATAAGAACGGAACTTTCTTCCAGCCTTGCAGAAAATTGATTTTGAGTTCTGGATGCTTTCCTGGTATATGCCGGCGGATTAACCTTTAGCTTCAATGATTCGATTCCCGGGAGAATTGTCTCTTTGAGACTCGGCAGATTTGAACTCTTTACCGCTATCTCATCAATTTTGTTTCTGTTAATCAGTTCAAACCGGCTTAGTATTAGGGCAATGATCAAAGAAATGAAAAAGATCAGTGCAGAAATCTTCAGTCGGCGATAGATAGCAGCAGGTGCTTTAATACTATTCAGCTCTGGTTCAATTTTTCTGACCTGTAATTTTTCAAGAGTATTAAGTGAATTTTCTGTTCTTAAAAACAGATCTGAGCTTTCTTCAAGCTGAGGATAGCTTTGGTTCAGGAGCCGGGTCACTTCGTTATGGCCAAGATTCAAAATCCCTGACCTTAGAATTAATCCGCTCAGGATTGGAATGAGAATTCCTGGAATCCACCAGAAAGAAACTTGCGCAAATTCAGACCAGATATAGAAGTTCAAGATGGTGACCGATACAGCAATCAGTAGGATAGAAGTTAGCCATGAGCTGATCCAAAGTCTCCTGATTTTGTTGATATGTTGTTTCCCCTCCATATTCCTTAGCTCAATTTAAATGCTTTTTATAGGTTAACCAGCGTTCTGCAAGAAAAAGTAACATCAAACCTATCCAAAAGATATCCTTTAAATTTTTTTCTGTGTTTTTCAGAACAATTCCTGATTTAGTTGCGCGCTTCGCAGGAATAATCCATGAATCTGCAACAGATCTGCGATCATAAAGATCCGAATCTGAATTTTCAACATTTGGGATTAGTAGCGGTACCAGAATTTTAGCAAAATCTTCATTCCAGACCAGTCCGTTCCATTCCGGGTTAAAGCGTGAATAAAAATGGTAAAGCCTTAGCGTATTAATTATTTCAAGATCCAGTAATGGTTTGCCGAATCCGTCCTCCCAGACAGCGAAATTCTTTTTCGAAGGTTCAGCTAAAAAAATCCTCTTTCGCAAAGCAATTGCTTCCTTTTGCAGTGAATATTCAGGTAATACAATTGTGCTGTTTACATCTTCGGTTTGGCCGTTCTTATAAACAAACAGGGAAGAACCTTCCTTTAGTCTGTTGATCTGAGACTGGGCAGGCATTTCTTCAGAAAGCCAGAATATTATGTTTTGAGAACCATTTAATGAACCTGAATTGACAGAACTTATTTCGATCTTTCTTTCAGTATATTTTTGAATTGCCCGAATTGCTGCAATCAGGTATTGGGCATCTTTTTTGAATTTGTCGGCATAAACAGCAATTCGGATTGTTGATGTATCTATGCGCACAGGAAGTTGAGTAATTGAATCAGTATTTTCAATGCTCAGACTTGAGTTGCCATCCTGAATATCTATTGAAAATGCTGTGCTTTTACTGCTGGGGTCTATATTTACCGCGATATTCCTTGAACCTTTTGGTTCAGTTTGGGTTGTAATTGCCTTAATTGAATCCCTTGTGAACCAGGCACTTTCTATCCATAAGGCAGTAGAATCTTTTGGAGTGTAAGTTTTCCACTTGATTTTTGTGACGATTTCAGGGCGCTCAGTTTGAAAGCGATTAAGCCGGTTTGAAGTAAATAAATAGGTCTCTTCAGCGACTGGAATTACCTGATCCAGCAATTTGAGCAGCGACCAGTAGGAAAGCTGATTAGCCCCACTTTCAATTATGATTTCGGAATTCTTTAATTCAGTTAGATCCACAGATTTAAAACCTGGTTCGAACAAATGGAGATCATAGCCCGCCTGATCCAGTGAATCTATTTCTTTTTGAAAATTGGAATAAGTTTCTTTGAAATTATCTTTTTCGACCAGAATCCATCCTCTATGCTGATCAGTACCATTTGTCCTGATCCAAACAGGCTCTGCCAGTAATGTTGAAATTATAATGATCAGAAGGCATCGCAACAATAAAAGAATAAGATCGAGAAGGCGCAGACTTCGGGCATTTTGCCTGGAACTTTCTCCAAGAAGACTTACGCTGCCGATTTTTAAGGTTTTCCCTTTTTTAACATTCCATAAATGAATCAATATTGGAATGAGTATACCACTAATTCCAAAAAGCCATATAGGGTTAAGAAGCTGTAACATTTAGGCTCTTAATTTGTTTCGTTGATTTAAAAAATCCCGGAGTGCCTGATCCAGCGGCTGATCCATACTGACCATTCTGTAATTGATCTGCCTGTCAAGCAAATCCATTCTCAAACTGGAAAGGTGTAGTTCCAGATTTTTCTGGTAATCAATTTTTGATGTACTGGCATCAATTTTAATGGTCTTCCCAGTCTCCAAATCCTCCACAGCCGTATAACCTTTAAAATCAAGATCAAGCTCGTTTTTACCCATCAAATGGAATACAATAAGTTCGTTTTTCAATGCCGAAAGGGTGTCGAGTAATTGAAAAATCTCTCCGTTTTGTTCGTACAAATCAGTAATAAAGACGAGCAATTCCCTTTTTCTGGAACCGGAATAAATGTCTTTATAATGGATTGGTTTGGTGAATTTTCCTCCCGCATTAATTCCTTCAAGCTCATGAAACAGTCTGGCGAGATGCTGAAAATCCTGTCGCGAAGCGATTGAAAATAAGCCATCTTCATTGAACACATACAGTCCGATAGCATCTGCCTGTAAATTAGCAAGATATGCAAGTGAAGCAGCCAGATAACGGGCATAATCAATTTTTTTGACTCCTCCATCTTCATGATTCATGGACCCGCTGGCATCAATCAGGAACCTGACCGAAATACTGGTTTCAACTTCTGATTCTCGTATGTAATAACGGTCAGATCGTCCATACATTTTCCAGTCGAGCCAGCGCAGGTCATCACCCGGCTGATAGCTGCGATATTGACTGAACTCCAATCCCGGGCCTTTAATTGAACTTTTATTAATACCCGTCATAAATCCATCAACAACAGTTTTTGCTGCAAGAGACAAATCTTTGATAGCCATCAAGACTTTCGGGTTTAATAGTTTGCTCATTTTAGATGTGAGATGTGAGATGTAAGATATGAGACATCAGATTTCATTAGAATTTTAGAACCTCTAAACATTAATCTTCGGTCTTTCGATCGTTTTGATAAGCTCAGCAGTAACCATATCAGCAGTAACATTTTCCGCTTCCGCTTTAAAATTCATCAGGATACGATGCCTTAAAACCGGATAGGCCATGCTGTGAAGGTCTTCTATGATCACGGCATAACGCCCTTTTAAAAGTGCTCTGGCTTTTGCGGTCAGGATTAGTGCCTGTCCTGCACGCGGACCAGCACCCCATCTTACCCATTCCTTGACATAATTTGATGTCGTTGTATCCGGACGACTGGTACGAATCAGCTTTCCTACATAGTTGATCATGTCATTACTAATACTTACTTCCCGCACAAGCGATTGAATCTGCCGGATCTCTTCTCCGCTTAACACCGGTTCTACGGATTGTGTTTTTGAACCAGTTGTACTGCTCAGAATGCCATATTCCTCCTGCTCGGTCGGATAACCAATCTTCACAAAAAGCAGAAAACGGTCTAATTGTGCTTCAGGCAATGGATAAGTGCCTGCCTGTTCTATTGGATTTTGAGTTGCTAATATAAAGAAAGGACGATCCAGAGGATAAGTTTGTCCGCCATAGGTTACTTCAAATTCCTGCATGGCTTCAAGCAATGCCGATTGTGTTTTGGGAGGTGTCCGGTTGATCTCATCGGCAAGGATGATATTTGCGAACAGGGGACCTTTATTGAACTTAAAAAATCGCTTTCCGGTCGCATGATCTTCTTCCAGAATCTCGGTACCTATTATATCGGTCGGCATCAGATCTGGGGTAAACTGTATTCTGCGGAATGATAAGTCGAGTGCCTGTGAAAGTGTTTTAACCATCAGCGTCTTTGCCAGTCCGGGTACTCCCTCCAATAAGCAATGCCCTCCTGCCATTAAAGTAATGATCAGTTCCTCTAATACCTGGTCTTGACCCACGATTATTTTTTGAACCTCTTTTTTTAATCCGGGAAGTTTAGCCAGGATTGTTTTAATATTGTTCTCCGAAATTTCCAAAATTCTGTATAATGATTGCTGGTTAGCAGATTGTAATAATTTGGAAAATTAAAAATAAATTGGTTGAATTGAGGAGAATTTATCTTGGTATATCATCTATATTACATAAAAGAGCCAACAAAACTCTTTTCTGAAGTACTATAGTAATAATTTTGTTGAATGTTTGGTTCGAGGTTCACATTTGCAAGAATAAAATATAGGTCGGGTAACTGGGATACCGATCAGCGTATGCCGGCAAACCTGCTGAACTCGCTGGTGGAGTATACTACTGTTCCGATAAATCAGGAGGAAAAAGTAGTTGATTTAGCTGATAATGAGCTATTTTCGTATCCCTTCACTTATCTCAGTGGTCATAAGCTGGTCCAATTTAATCAGCAGGAGCGGATTAATTTTAAGAGATATATAGAAAATGGGGGCTTTGTTTTTGTGGATGATTGCAACCATGATATAGATGGTCTTTTTGCAAAATCATTTGAAGCGCAGATGAGTTCTTTATTCGGACCTGCGGCTTTAAAGAAAATTCCCAACAGTCATGAGATCTATCGATCATTTTTCAAATTTGAAAAGGGACCTCCAACTACATCCTTTGAGCTAAATGGCTGGGGTGATGATCTGGTACATGATTATCTCAAAGCGATTGAAATCAATGGTCGGATTGGAGTGCTTTACAGCAACAAGGATTATGGTTGTGAATGGGATTATGATTTCAGAAATAAGCGTTTCTATGCAGAGGATAATACCAAGTTTGGGGTAAATATTATTTTGTATGCGATGGGGGTATAATTAGCAAATCTGATAATCACTGTTGTCCGGTTAAAATAAAATTTCAGATAAAATGGCCCTTTTCATTGCACGAAGTATGTTTTTAAGAGTCCGATACAAAGCAAGCCCCCCTTTTAGTTTAGAATCATTTTTTATGGTTTCACTGCCTTGAAATCTGCAAAATTCTACCTAAAACAACAGGACTGTTGATAAGCTTTGGCCTAAGCACAAAATCTCCGTTAACGTTTTTTCCGCCTCAGCTGGTGCGGTAGGCACAGTCCAAGCCAAAGTATTAACTTTAATAGCATCAGGTGCAGCGGCGGCAT
>CAMBFY010000052.1 GCA_945865415.1 Sphingobacterium thalpophilum | reverse complement strand
TAAGAAATGGGGAACAGGGAATGGATACTGGAGTTTGAATGAACCCGGATTACACTAACCAACCAACTAATTATTCGAAAAATCGCAAAATAAATTAGGTGTAAAAGAAAAAATGATTTATAATTGTCTACTAAATCCATAGAATTTATAAAATTTAAAAATAAGATAAGATTTAATATTAATAATAGTTACAAAAGCATTGAACGAAGTAAAAGGGAGGGTAGTTTCCCAAGAGAGGCGATGGAAGAAAATTGCCTATTTATCATTATTTAGTCTGGCGATACTCTTTATTGTGTACGCAGTGTATTCCTATGTTTCTTACCCGGCAGTTCTTGTTTTAGGTAAAGAATTGTCGGCACAAATTGATGATAAATTTTTATGGATGTTGCTTGTAGGCTTTTTAGCCCAGATGGTTGATGGTGCTTTAGGTATGGGATATGGGGTTGTATCTACCACGCTTTTATTATCAGGGGGCATGAACCCGGCAGTAATTTCTGGCAGTATTCATACTGCAGAAATGTTTTCAAGCGGAGCATCGGGCTTTAGTCATTATCGTTTTGGCAATGTGAACATGAAGTTGTTTTAAACGCTCTTGATACCGGGGGTTTTAGGGGCAATTGTTGGAGCTGTATTTCTGGCTTATGCCGGAGAAAATTACGGTCAGATTATCCGGCCTGTCATCTCGGTATACACGATGATTCTTGGAATAAGAATCTTAACAAATGCATTCAAAGAGAATCGAAAGGCACAGAAAGTGAAACGTGCCGGATGGCTTGCTGGTGCGTGTGGATTTCTTGATTCTTTCGGGGGAGGAGGCTGGGGGCCACTGGTCACCAGTACGCTCATTTCCAAGGGACGAACCCCGAAATACGTCATTGGTTCGGTCAGTTTAACCGAGTTCTTTGTTACCATGGCAAGTGCGCTCACTTTCTTTATTATTTTGGGAGTAAGCCATTGGCAGACTATTCTTGGATTGATTATAGGGGGTGTAATCGCTGCCCCAATTGCGGCAAGGTTTGCGGGTAAACTGCCAATTAAAAAAATGTTTATCGGTGTTGGCCTAATCGTAATTATTTCAAGCCTACGGATTATTTGGAATTCTGTTGATAAGTTATTTTGAATCTGAGAATGAGAGAATTGGCGAATTGGGAATAGAAAATGGAATGAAACTCGAATTTCACTAACCAATCAACCAACTAACCAACCAACACTAACCATTCTAAATTTCCTCTCTTAATCCAGCTTTTAAAAATACTTTTAATTTATAAGGGTAAGGATGGTAAAAATTGCAATTATTGGTGGTGGTTTTCAGGGACTATGCTCGGCATTCATTTAATTAGAAATGCAAGTGCGCCGCTGGGTTTAGATTGACTGATATTTCAACCAATGGTTTGATACCAGATTCAAACGTACCGGGTGATGTTACTGCTTCCAGTTAATTAAAGGAGAATTTTAACGGTAATGATGCGCAAAATGTTAAAATCTCAAATTGTTATTGTAATTTTGTTACTGAAACTTGATGAATTATGTGCAAAAAAATGTATTGTTTTCACAGTATTTGTTTAACACATTAGCTTTCAAGGTGATATTACTGCAAGACAATCTAAACATGCTTATCTTGCAACAAGCTATGGTTTTCCATGGGGTTTTGATTTTAACCTAAGGACTTCTGTACTTGTAAAGGGAGTTAGAGCTGCACCTATTCAGGGAGATTTTAATGCTACTTTATGGATCAAAGAAGTTCTTGAAATTGGTACCGAATATCGTACCAGTGCCGATATATCAGCAATAATGGAAATAAATTTAGCCCCAGAGTAAGTTTAGGGTATGCTTTCAATAAGAGTACTATTTTAAGAACATATAATACCGGAAGTCATGAGTTTATGTTGAGGTATGAGTTTTCTTTTGATAGGAACAAAGTATTATCACCGAGATGTTTTTAATCCGGAGGATTTAAATTATGCGATTAAGGAAACTATTTACGATTATCTGCTTATCAGTTTTGCTGTTCCTGGTCTTACCATTTTCAATAGCACAACCTGTTGATAATAATCCATCGTTAAGAAAGGCTATAACTAAATATGAGGCCCTTAGTTTTGCTGATGCGATAAAGGAACTTAAAAAGTTTTTAGCAAAAGATTCCGGGAATGTTGCTGCAATGGAGATGATGGCAGTTAGCAATAAAAATATTAAAGATTATGATCAGACGGTACATTGGTATAGAAAATTATGTAAGCTTAGTAGTATCAAACCGGAATGGGCTTTAAATTATGCTGAAGCCTTGGCTAATAAGGAGAAGTATGAAGAATCAGAGCAATGGTATCGTAAATTTTTGAGTATGAAACCCGGCGATCGCAGGGCAGATGCATTTTCGAGAGTAAATTTAAGCTCTTTCTCAAAAAATGCGGGTGATTACACAGTAAAGTTTTCAAGTATTAATACAGACGCTTCAGAATACTCACCAATGTATTATAAAAACGGGTTGATCTTTGTCAGCAATCGTGCACAAAAAATCAAATTTGTTTTTCAGTGGGATCGTACCTCTTATTCGGATTTATACATCATGGATAATCTTGATGATATTAATGAGGCGGACCCTGATAGTGTTGTTGCTGCAAATAAGGATTCTAAACCTTCAGGGTTTGTTGCTTCGAATTCAGGCACTGATCGGTCTAAATTGTATCTTAATTCTTCATCTAAAGTTAAAAATAAACAGGAGCGCTCCGAACCTTACCTGTTAAGAGGCAAAGTTAAGAGTAGCTTCCATGAGGGTCCCTCAGTTCTATTGCCTGAAGGAAGTTTACTTTTTACCAGGAATAATTTTGTAGGTGGAAAGGCAGCAGTTAGTAATAGCGGCATTAATAAATTAAAACTTTACACAGCATCCGGGTCAAATTGGAATAAAATCACTCCATTTCCTTATAACAATAATGAATATTCTACCGGACATCCAACGATTTCTTCGGATGGTCAAATATTGATTTTTGCTTCAGATAAACCAAGGGGATTTGGAGGTACTGACCTATACTATAGTGTTCGTGCTAGTGGAGGTAATAAATGGGGCCGACCAACCAATTTGGGTCCTAAAATCAATACTGAAGGAAATGAACAGTTTCCATTTCTGCATAAAAATGGTAAACTCTATTTTTCTTCAACCGGACATGCTGGTTTAGGTGGACTAGATATTTTTGAGGTGGTTCTAAAGGATCTTAAAGTAGTAGGAACTCCTAAAAATATGGGAATAGACATTAATTCTTCTTCCGATGATTTTGGTTTGATAATGGATGATTCTCTAAAATCCGGATTTTTCAGTTCCAACAAAAGAGGAAATGACGATATTTATGAATTTACCCGAATGGCATATACCGTGGTTCTGAAGGGTAAGGTGATTGATGGAGAATCTAATGTTGCATTGCCAGGAACCAAAGTGCTTCTTCGGAATAATGGGCTGACTGACACTCTTTTTGCAAATAATGATGGAGAATTTACGCAGGTTCTTTCAAAACAAACTGATTATGAATTAAGTGGAAGACGCATGTCCTATGTAAGCCGTCAAAGTTTTCTGAGCACTACTGGCATCACTACTGATTCTACATTAAATGTTCTTATTAAATTAAATAAGACAGGCAATGTTCAACAATGGGTGAACGACAATTGCGAAGTATTGAAAAAGACTTTCAGCCTTGAGAGTATTTATTATGATTTTGACAAGTATGAAATTCGCCCCGATGCTATCCCGGCATTGGATAAACTGGCGGTTATAATGCAAAAAAATCCTGAAATCAGTATAATTTCTGCCAGCCATACCGACAGCAGAGCAACGAATAATTATAACAGGGAACTTTCGTTAAGAAGAGGTGAAGCTGTACGTTCTTATTTGATATCCAAAGGGATTGATGGAAGTCGGATTGAAGTGAATTATTATGGCAAAAGCAGGTTGGTAAATTCATGTGTAGAAGGCGTTAACTGTCCGGAATCGGAACAGCAAATGAATAGAAGGACTGAGTTTGAAGTTATTTTGAATGGAGTTAATATTTCCCAGTTGAATTGCAATGAATAAGGGATATTGTCAGTCTTTTTATTAGCTTACAATCCATAATATCTTTCTCTTAAACAACCTTCCAGTTATGGTATTCTTGAAATGAGGTGGCTTAACTGGTTCCTAAATTAATTTTTATTTTTTCCAATTACAGAAAGCACCAGGAGATCCTTGTTGCGTTATGGAAATATGGGTTGGTATTGTTACTTAAATTCTTGCCTGATCTTTACAATTCTCCGATCAGATTAAAACTTAGTGAATGAGGGCCATTTTGCATTATTGATTTTATGTCTCTGTATATTTTTAATCAATTTTTTGTGTAAAAGTCCTACGATTATTCGGATTTAGACATTAATGACCCCTTAATTATAGATATTGGAGCTAATAAAAGCCTTTTTACCATAGGGGTCAAGGAACTTTATTCAAATCTTAAGTGTTATGAACCATCTCCGTCAAATTTTGAACAACGCCTCATAACATCAAACTACGTGGGTTGAAAGATATTGAACTTTTAAATAAAGGGGACGGAGGTAGTTCAAGGACAGAAAAACTTTATTAAGCTCATTTAAATTTCACTGTCAACAATATGATCGCTATCGCGATTATTGTAAGATGGCTATGTTCTCTTCTAAAATGTCGGATTGCATAAAAATGAGATGCGGTATTGCTTGCAAGAGTTTGTTCGGGTTGGAGTAGAATAATCATCTTCGAATTTCAGGTTTAAATATCACCATCAGCTGCAAGCACATAGACAACAAATTTCATGTAATTTAATTCAAGGATAGAATTTACTGCTTCAGGAATAAAATCAGTCTGATCATATTGCTTTGACAATTACTGCATAGTCAATTGCGCCATCTGATTGAATGTCAAAAGAGTGTTTTTTAGTTCAATAACAATCTTGTAAAAAAAGAGGCTAGGTGGCAAAAGAAGAATGTATCCGATCATTACCTGGAGTATGATCCAAAAAATTTAATGTGATATGATACAGCCTATCATTCTAACACGTTTGCATGATCAATTTGCACTTTCGGTTTACCTTGTTGCTTCACTTTATTAAGAATCCAGCCAATAAATTGGCCATTCAGATTTGTCAGGAAGTTAATATGCTGATTCTTAATTTCATTTAAAGTTTGATCAGCCTCAAATACACTTAAGGTTTTATCGGTGAAAAATATCCATTCTTTGGCTTTGTTGAGGGCATCTAGTGGAGGTGTCTCAACCAGAATGACATCAAAATGAGAACGTAATTCTTCTAGTCTTTTAATAATTGTTTCTTCGTCACTTACTTCCAAAAGTGATTTGTCACCACCTCTGTTTCCCATAACAATTATTCCGGGATTAAAATTGATCCCTCCCAAATCCCCATCATGCAGAAAATCTTCAAGGAAAAGTTTCGTGTTGGAGTTCCTGGTAATTGAAGGATTATCGAAATTTCCATCTATAAGCAAAACTTTCTTATTCACCATTACATAGGTGTATGCGATACAGGCTGAAATCAATGTTTTTCCTTCACCATCACTGATACTGGTAATACTTAATACCTGTCCACGATCTGAAGTCATAGCAAGTTCACGGTATACTTCAAAGCGGGTAGACCTCAGTTGCTTTTTGAACTCACGCATCTCTGCAGTTCCATGTAAATTTTTCCAGATATCTGTCAGATTTAAGGTAGACTTACCCACTAAATTGAGGTAACCAAGAACCGGTGATTTGGTGAGTAATACAAGATCTGCCGGACGCCGAATACGATTGTCCAGGAAAAACATAACAAATAAAATAATCACACAAAAAATACCGCTCAAAATCCCGCTTGTGATAACCAAGATTATTTTTTTAGATGGCAGCGCTGCACCTGGCATCGCCACTTGGGTTTGCCGAAGTTTCACAGGGAATTCATATTCCATCGTTACTTTGTTGTATTGTGCCAATAAATCCTGATATTCTTCGCTTTCTGTTTGGATATTCCGCTCATAAGTTTGAATGATAGCTTCATGTGGAACCAGCTGCTCGAAATTTTTACTCATCACAGCAAGCTGATTTTTTAATGAATTCAATCCATAAACAGTACGGTCAAGTTCAATCTGAAGATCCAGCTTTTTTTGTATTAAAGCAGCTTTGGAATTTATTGGATTGTCTGTGTATTTATCAGAGGTGGTGTTAATTTGAGCACTAATAATCCGTTGAAGTGAATCAATCGAGGTTTTGTATCGTTCTTCAAAATCACTTTTTATGTATTTGTCCTGAAGGGCGTTCATTTGAGCCTTTGAACCTATTATCTTCAGGTTAATATCAGTAAAAGTGGATTCCATATTACGTCGGTCAACTGGATCAAATCTTTTGTCAATATTGGCGATGGTTCCTTCTAATGCTACAATATTTTTTTCAGCCTGCTGAATTCTCGATTCATAGTCAGCTGTCTGCGCATAGACCTGTGAGGATTGTTCACTGAGGTTAAGTATTCTGTTTTCTATTTTATATTCACGCAGACTGCTGATCCTGGCTTGAAGGGAGTCCGATTTAACTTGCAACAGATTTTTTAGGAAGTTAATAGAGGAACGCTGATTCTCTTTTACCAGAATTGTGTGATAGTCGGTAAATTCTTTGGAAAGTGAATTGACTACAAATGCGGATAACTCTGAATTTTCAGATTGATAATCAATGAAAATAAAGTCTGTAGTTCCGGCACGATAAATCAGAATATTCCTCAGTAATGACATGTAGTCATAACCCATTGAAGCAAGAATACGGTGCAAACCGTTTTCATCATCGTTTCTTAAATTTAATCCTTTTTTTTTGCTATATTTTTCTTTGAAAACGCTTAAAGCATGTTTTTTTGCTTCAAGGTTCAAAGTTTTAAAAAGTGCGCTAGGCTCTCTGAAAGGCTTGCTGCTCAGATCATGAATGATTAGTTTGTAAGAAACCAGATCGATCATGCTTTTTGAATTCATGACCTGCACTATATTGACAAATTTCTGGTTTATTCTTGATTCCTGTAAAACACTGGCTTCTGAAATTGCCATTTGTTGAATTTCGTCAACGATACCTGTTGCTATTTGGGCTTGTGCAGGATAAACATCTGGAAGATTACGCACAATATAGAAGGTAACCATGACCGTAATAAGCGGTATGGTGATTAATACTATTTTATAGCGTAGTAATAAATCGACGAATTTTTTTAATTCTCCCATACTATCATCTACTGTATTTCTTCGATCTTTTTTGTCAACAACTCTTCAAGAGATGCTTTGGCGATCAAAAAATTTGATTCTGCAGCAATTTTAGATTGCAATGCTTCAGAATATGACATTTGTGATAAAGTATATTCCTGGAAAGTTATTTCACTTCTTTCATATCTGGTTTTGAAATTATTACTGACATTCAATGCATCTGAGCTTAATTTAGTTTGAAGACGTAAATTTGATAGTGCCTGAACGTATGTAAAATAACGCCGTTTTACTTCAGTTTCAATGGTCAGATTGTATTCATCAAGATCATACTGAGCCAGCTTTACACTTTCTCTGGCTTGTTTTACATTCCCGGGTTTTTGAAATAAGGCGCTCAGTTTTAAGTTAAATGCAACCTGATATCCGTTAAACAATCTTGCAGCTCCAATATCCAATGTGTTATCGGGATTATACAAGTAAGTGAATGAGAAGGCATCGAGCCATGATAATTGTTCATGTCCTAAGATTGTTTTGGCAACTTTGATCCTGCCTTCAAAACTATTCATTCTGGGATAATTTTCTTTGGCGGTAGAAATTAATTTTTCGAGAAAGACATAAGAGATCTCTGTCATCATTGTTTCCTGGGACCTAGCCGAATGACCCAGAAGAAGTAAAAATAACGTTGCTAATAAAAAGTATCGTTTTAACATATTTTCAAATTTTTCTTTATACAATAGAACTGGCAGTGTCTTAATTAGTATTTAAAATTTAACCAGAATGAATACTTTGAAACTTAAGAGATATTAAATTTTTTCTGTTCACGCTAAGAAATATCTCTTTTTTCTTTACTTTTTATTTGCAACAGGCCTGCAATACCTGCCGGACCCGTAAAACGCTCTACGCAGCCATTATATATTAACAATTCTGCTTCATAAAGTGGCAAGGGTCTAATCCCTAACAATGACATATCTCCTTTTAAAACATTAAAAAGCTGAGATAATTCGTCTACACTTGTTCTTCTGATGAATGAACCCAATCTTGTTATTCTTGGATCAGCAACAAAATTTACAAATATAGACCGTTTGTTTTCATCATCCCCGGCAGACAATTCATCTTTAGTGAGTCGGTTGTGTTTTGATAAATTTTCTGATGGATTGTCGGCACTAACCCGCATGGACACGAACTTGTAGAAATCAAAGATATTGTAACCGGTACCAAAGTACTTGAATATTGAAAATATGTTAAGCATCAAGAAAAAATTGGTTAGATTCTACACGATTAATCCAGCAATGCTAATGCCAATTTCTATAAATTCGATTTAGGAAGTAAATTAGGCCAAGTGTAGAAAATATTCCCAATGTTGTGTAGAAAATATTCTACAATAGCGGTAATATTTTAACCTAAAATTTCTGTTAAACTTTTGGAATAACGGAAATAAATGGATTTTGAAAACTTGATTGTGTAATAAATTTCATAAATAAGCTCCTCATACCAAATTAATCCGATGGGAAACCAAATTTTTTGGTTAACAAATCATTGGTTACAGGATTATACTTATTTCGCTGCTAATGGGTAGCCCTTATCTACCCAGTTTTGTTTAAGATTGGTAGGTAAGTTCAACAGTCTTCCATTTTTGAATCCCAGGGTTTTTAAAAGGGTCACTGCCGGACGAATGTTTGGGCATTTTTCAAATGGACAGCAACCGCAATAAACTACCAAAAATGTACTTTTTGGTAGTTTTGATAAGGCATTATTTAACTTTTGGAGATTCTCCTTATCACTAACTCCACCCATATTAATTGCACCTTTTATATTATCAACAACTCCGATATTAAATATTTTAGGTTGATTTGCTTTTGGATTGGCAATGATAGTAGCCAGAGCATTAGGCTCGATAAGATCCTTTTGAGTCCAGTTATCTTTTTTATCCAAAGATTGGTTGGACCTTATGGTACTTTGGGCTAAACTCAAATTGCTTACAAGTACTGAAAATAAAAGGGTTAAAATCAGGGTTTTCATAGTGTTAATTTTGGGATTTTAAAATGGCTAATTCTGTTGCGATGATTGTATATATTAACAAACGTTTATTTATCTACTTATTATATTTACAAAATTAAGCATTTCCTTTGTATCATAATCTGCCATTCCACTATGTTGATACACGATAAGGAATAGATTTGTTTTTTGTCTGCTGGTCATATCGCTGTAATGCAGGCAGCTAATTTTTTATTATTTTTAATATTATAATCAAAGAAACATGCTAAGTAAAACCAAAACTTTTTTCTCGGGGCTATCAATTATTTTAATGGTTTGTCTGACAGGTTTTGTACCTGATACCCGGAATGCTGATAAATCGATTAATGGTGCCTGGAAAACACAACATAGTACTTTAGAACAGGTTTTACTATTCTCAGACGGATATTTTATGCATTCCATTTTTGATAGAGTAAATAAGCAGTTCATACAAAGCAGGGGAGGTACCTATATCTTTTCCGGAAAGTATTTGGTGACGAAAATTGAATTTAATACCACTGATAAGGATCAGGTTGGGCAGTTGATTACCTACAGCTTTTCTGTAAATAAGAATAAGCTAAACAGTGATATCAGTGGTAAAAAAGCTAGTTGGGACCTGCTCGATAAAGGGGAGGGTGCTATGTCTGGTACCTGGCGCATGTCGGGGCGTAAGACTGATGGGAAGATCGTAATGAGTCCGCCAAGAGCACGTAAAACCCTGAAAGTTTTAACCGGAACTAAATTTCAATGGGTAGCGATTAATGCTGAAACAAAAGAGTTTTTTGGCACTGGCGGAGGCTCTTATAGCTTTATTGAACAAAAGTATACTGAAAATATTGATTTTTTTTCCCGGGATAACAGCAGAGTGGGGGCATCGCTTTCCTTTGACGGAAAATTAGTTGATGGGAACTGGCATCATTCGGGATTGAGTTCTACCGGAAATCCAATTTATGAGGTATGGACTAAAGAAAATCAAAAATAGGCTTTTTTTTATAACATTTAAGTAAATGCCCAATCGTGCGGTGAAGGATTTATTTCAAGGCATGTAAATAGGTTTTTAAATTGTCTATAAGTGATTCAAGAGTTTCTATGAGGCTAGTATTGTGTGTTAATGTTATTTATAGTGATCATACTTTCTCTTCGCTTTTAACTTCTTTCATTACATAATATCCGGCTGAATCTTTTCATCTATCGATTTTGATTATTCTATAAAAAATCCAGGAAAGGCGAGTATGAGATTGCCATACGAATCATTTAGCTTGTAGATAATAAATTTCAATAACTATCTACTCCGAAATTAAAGAGTTATGCCATCGGAACATTTGAGGTGGGCTTGCAACTAAATTTGATCAAGAAGAAATAACTTTCTCAGCATCTTCAATCGCTATAGTATTCTCTGTGCTGAATCTGAACTTCAATCAGTTTTACTGGCTTAGGCTATCTGCTTTAATTCGAGCCGTAATTGCTCCTGTTTTCTTTTTCCTGTTTTAATTTAAAGAACTAAATCACTTTAATTAATTAATTAAAATTATTATTTGTTAAAATTTTTGAGTTTTATCATCAAACTAGGTAATATATTTTAATTTTGTTTAAAATTTAGTGCAAATTATTTAAACATAAATTAATTAA
Organism: Sphingobacterium thalpophilum; assembly: GCA_945865415.1. Lineage (GTDB taxonomy): Bacteria > Bacteroidota > Bacteroidia > Sphingobacteriales > Sphingobacteriaceae > Daejeonella > Daejeonella thalpophilum_A. The sequence continues at coordinate 2,668 of CAMBFY010000052.1, read as the reverse complement.
TAAGCTATTCTATCAGAATTGTAACTCTTATGGGTGTACAAATCTGAAATAGATTGTGATTTTTAAGGCCAATTACCTCTAAATACTATCCAAACAAACTAGAAATGTTTAATGAAAAATCATGTTCCATTGAATTTTTATGCAATGGTTTTGCATGTATTCATGATACTTATCCAGATTCACCAAATGAAATATTAGCCCTAACTGGTTGGCATGTTTCAGGTGATGTTGAATTAGTCAATATTTTTTTGAATTTTAATAACCCTTTAACTTTTTAACCTGAATAGTTAATAAAATCTAAAATCAATGTTGTTATCTTTTGCCTTATCAGCTGCTAGTTTTGTTGGATTGGTTTTTTGTTTTCAAATGCTTTCTGCAAAAAAATCTAATCGATTGGCAAACTTGTTAATCTCTTTTTGGTTTTTTTCGCGTTTTTTTGAAGGCTTAGGTTTTTATTTTCAGATAAATGATATTACTATCGATTTTCCCTTTATTTTGCTATTGTCTACGCCTATTCATTATGCAGCTCCTGTATGCGGCTTCCTGGCCATTAAATGTTTAATCTACCAGCGAGATAAGCTTAGGCCTATTGATTATTTACATTTCATCCCTGTTGTTTTATCTATCATTGATACTTCTATCTGGTTTTTTTCATCTCCTGTAGAGTGGCATCAAATTATTATTGAAATAGTTCAAACACAAAATATGGCGCTTGTTTATGATATCGGGGTTATGCCAGCATCATTCCATTTTTATTTTAAATACATATATCTTTTATTCTATATAATCTTAAGCTGGTACGCTCTATTCCATTCGGGTCTGTCGAAAGTTAAAGAATGGGGCAAAACCAAAAAAATAATCCTTTATTTTGCCTTGATTAAAATCAGCTTGTTTCAGCTAATTCAATTTTTTTATTCATTGAGTCTAAATAATATTTTGTTTAGTAATCAGGATTTTCTTGATTCTAAATCTATAATATTCTTTTATCTTATGGTTGTAGCTAGCATCTTATATTATATTAGCAATCAGCCGAAACTAAGGAATGCGAATTTATTTTTTGTTGAAGAATTGGAAGTAAATACTGCAAAGCCAAAAGAGTTTTCTAAAAAAAATCGAATCGAAATCAGTTCTTCTCCTTCAGACAGAGATTCTGTAATATTTTTAGAAGACATCATGCTCAGGGAGAAATTTTTCTTGTTACCTAATCAAGACCTTATAATTATGTCTCTTGCTCAGGCATCTTCTTTGTCTGTTCATAAATGTTCACGATTGATTAATGTAATACACCATATTAGTTTTCCCGATTGGGTTAATAAATTCCGGGTAGACTATTTTATTCAGAGTTTTTCGGAAAAGTGTGCTACAAAAACAATTGATGCCATTGCATTAGAATCTGGCTTTAGTAGTAGAACCACTTTTTATAGAGCCTTCAAAAAAGAAATTGGAATAATGCCCTCTGATTATTTTTGTAAAAATTAATTAGGCACTCTGGTTTCAAATTTTCTTTCTGATTTTTCTTGTACCACATCTCTGCTATGGAACCTATTTTAATGTCCATAGTCAATCTGTTTCTATTTTCCTCTTTAGTTTTGACTCCATGTTCATTAACGATGATCTACCAACCAATTAGGTCTTTGCTTTATTGAAATTTCTTTTTTCTCAAAACCAAATATGAAATCTAAAGTTCACATTATTTTCAGCCTGTTGCTTACCCTAGGCTCAGTCAATGCATTTGCTCAAATTGGTATTGGAACGAAAACACCTGCACCATCGGCAGCCTTAGAAGTTACTTCAGCGGGAAACAATAAAGGAATTTTAATTCCAAGATTAAGTGCTACCCAAAAAGGTGCTATTGTTAGTCCAGCCGAGGGATTATTAGTTTATCAAACCACGGCACCTATTGGTTTTTACTATTATACAGGTACTACTTGGAAGTTGATAGCTAATGCAACAGATTTAGCTACTTCAGCTAATACCACCAATGTAGCAACTACCGCTAATTCAGGAACAGCAACTAAATTAGCTACTCCTAGAAATATCAATGGAGTAGCATTTGATGGAAGTGCAGATATTACCATTCCTGCAACAGCATCTGCAGAACAATTAACGGGTACCACGTTAAAATCAACAGTAACAGGTTCTAATTTAACGAGTGTAGGTACTTTAGGTAATTTAACGGTTACCAATCCAATTGCTGGAAGTGTAACAGGAAATGCAGGAACAGCCACTAAATTAGCAGCTTCAAAAAACATCAATGGAGTAGCATTTGATGGAAGTGCAGATATTACCATTGCCGCAGCAGCATCTGCAGAACAATTAACGGGTACAACTTTGAAGTCGACGGTAACAGCTTCTAGTTTAACAAGCGTAGGTACTTTAGGTAATTTAACAGTGACCAATCCGATAGCTGGTAGCGTAACAGGTAATGCAGAAACAGCCACTAAATTAGCAGCTTCAAAAAACATCAACGGAGTAGCATTTGATGGAAGTGCAGATATTACCATTGCCGCAGCAGCATCTGCAGAACAATTAACCGGTACCACGTTAAAATCAACCATTACGGGTTCTAGTTTAATGAGTGTAGGAACATTAGCAAACTTAACGGTTACCAATCCAATTGCTGGAAGTGTAACAGGTAATGCAGGAACAGCCACTAACCTTGCAGCGG
>CAMBFY010000051.1 GCA_945865415.1 Sphingobacterium thalpophilum | reverse complement strand
GATGTAGATTTGTACATTGGCGGTTCAGAACATGCTACCGGACATTTACTTTACAGTCGTTTCTGGAATAAATTTTTAAAAGACCTTGGTTATGTTGTTGAAGAAGAACCATTCAAAAAGCTGATCAACCAGGGAATGATTCAAGGAAGATCTAACTTCGTTTACCGGACCCGATTAGACCCTGTGGTTGTTAAATCATCAGAGTCATCAGATGGAAAAATGGCAGACTTTGTGTCCAGACATCCTATTTTTATTTCAAAAGGTCTGATAGATAATCTTAAAGATTATTCATACCCTGAAATTATAGAGAAACTTAAAAAGAAGTTTATTTCAGAATTTCCTGATTTGGAGATATCGAAGTTTAGTATAAAAAAAGGTGGGACACCTGTACATGTGGACGTAAATATAGTTGACAATGAAATTCTAGATCTAGCGAAATTTAAACAGTGGAGGCCTGAGGTTTCTGATGCAGAATTCATTCTTGAAAACGGAAAATATATCTGTGGGGTTGAAGTTGAAAAAATGTCAAAGTCCAAGTTCAATGTGGTTAGTCCGGATGATATTATTGAACGATATGGTGCGGATACCCTCCGGATGTATGAAATGTTCCTTGGTCCGCTCGAACAAAGTAAGCCCTGGAATACAAACGGAATTGAAGGGGTCTTCAAATTTCTTCGAAAATTCTGGAAACTTTTCCATGATGATGAGTTCAACCTAAGTGTGTCGGAGCAGGAACCCTCAAAGGCCGAATATAAAGCACTTCACAAGATCATTCGTAAAGTTGAAGAAGACATTGAGCGTTTTTCGTTTAATACTTCGGTCTCCAGTTTCATGATTTGTGTCAATGAGCTGACCGATCTAAAATGCAATAAAAGAAAGATTCTTCATGATCTGCTCATAGTACTCACACCTTATGCACCTCATATTACTGAAGAGCTATGGACTTTACTCGGAAATAATGCAGGTCAAATTTCTGTAGCCAATTATCCGAAGTTCAATCCTGAATATCTTATTGAGAATGAATTTTCCTATCCCGTATCTGTGAACGGTAAAACACGAATGAACCTGAATATTTCCCTGAGCCTTACACAGGCTGAAGTAGAGCAAATTGTACTAGCAAATGAAGATCTGAAAAAGTACATTGATGGTAAAACCCCAAAGAAAATTATTTTCGTTAAAGGGAAGATAATTAACCTGGTTGTTTAGTAGCGTTTGATTCATTCATTCAGAGGTACTGTATTTAGCATCTCCAACCAAATTTTGTATTAAAACACTGATTTGCAATCGTTATTCTTGAGCGCCGACACACTCGAAATACTTTTGTATCTCAGATTTTACTTTATCTATGTAAATCTTGTACATCTTCTTGTAACATTAAATGTACTTTCGCAACTAATTTCTAAACAATTAAATGAAACAATTTTTTATAGTACTAATATTACTTTCTGGTGTGAGCTTTGTTCATGCTCAGGGAATGGGAGGAGCTGCTGCTGCTCCTGCAGTGACAGGCAAAATCTCGGGGATTATTCTTGACTCAATTTCTCGAAACCCAATAGACTATGCGACAGTTTCTTTGGGACGTGCGGGCTCCGCAAAAACCACTAATGGCGCACTAACAGATGAGAAAGGATCTTTTAAAGTTGAAAATATTTCTGCCGGATTGTATCGATTAACCATAGCCTTTTTAGGTTATAAAACAAAAATCATCGATTCAGTAAAAACAACTCCGGCCAAACCGGATCTGAATCTTGGTAAGATTTTTCTTTCTCCAAATCAAAATGCGCTTGCTGAGGTGGTTGTTACCGGTAATACTCCAATTATTGAAAATAAGATTGATAAGCTTGTTTATAATGCCGAGCAGGATATTTCAATTGCGGGCGGAAATGCAACTGATGTACTTCGCAAAGTGCCTTTACTTTCTGTGGATTTCGAAGGAAATGTATCCCTGAGAGGCAGTCAGAATGTTAGGGTACTCATAAATGGAAAACCATCAGGCTCTATGGCCAATAATATGGCAGATGCCTTGAGAGCAATTCCTGCCGACCAGATTAAGAATGTCGAAGTAATTACATCTCCTTCAGCTAAATATGATGCAGAAGGTACTTCAGGAATTATTAATATCATTACAAAGAAAAGTAATCTGGCAGGTGTCAGTGGTTCGGTAAATGGTGGTGTTGGAATACGTCAGAATAGTGGCAATCTGAACCTAAATGCCAAAACAGGGCGTTTGGCTGTTACAGCTAATGGAGGTGGCTATTACTCTTGGCCTCAAACGAGTAATATCACCTTTAATCGCAGCAATACCAGTGGTACCCAAGTAATCAGTCAGGCAGGTAATAGCAGGACTGATCGACTAGCCGCAAATGGTTCAATTGGTGCTGATTATGATTTTAACAGTTTCAATTCCCTAAGCTCAAGTCTTCGTTTGAACGGTTTCAGTAATGGTGCCGACGGTAGTAATCTGAACCAGAATATTTTCAATGGTGCCATCGCTAATTTTACCCGTTTGACTGATAACCAGATGCGTATGAATGGTATTGACTGGAGCAGTGACTATCTTCATAAGTTTAAAATGAAAGATCAGCAGATTTCGTTTGCTTACCAGTTAACCAACAGTAATCAAAATAGTGATTATACTACCGATTTTTCGAATACAATCATTGATGAGTATGGCGATAATAATGCCGACAACATAGAGAATACTGTCCAGGTAGATTACACCCATCCCTTCAAGAAGGTTACTTTCGAAACAGGATTGAAAGCGATTCTGAGGGATATAGTTAGTGATAATCAAACCCGCAATTTTAACTCAGTAACCAATATTTTTACACCAATTTCATCCCGTACCTATGTCTATGATTACAATCAGGATGTGTACTCGGGCTATGCAACATTTGCTTTTACCCTCGCGAAGAAATTTGGCATCCGGGCAGGTGCGCGTTATGAAGGTACTGAGATCAAAGGCGATGCAAGATCAGTCGGTGCCGCAGCCTCTCCTTTCAATAGCAGCTATTTTAATATTGTTCCAAGTGTGGTGGTTTCAAGAACATTCAAAAACTTTTCAACCGTTAAATTAAGTTATAATCAGCGGTTACAAAGGCCGAGTTTGTTTTTTCTGAATCCTTTCCTTAACAGTGCTGATATTTTTAATCAGTCGCAGGGGAACCCTTCCTTAAAACCGGAATTATCACATAATGTTGAATTTAATTACTCAATGTTTGTAAAAACATCTGTGCTGAATGCCTCGGTTTACTATCGCAAAACCAATGATATTATTGAAAGTTTTGTAATACCCATTAGTGTGGTTGATCCTGCAACAGGAAATACCGCAAATGGCTCGAAAACAACGTTCAGGAATGTTGGAAACAATAATTCAGTTGGATTCAATTTTTTCGGTCAGATCAATCCAATTAAGCCACTGACATTCAGAGGTAACTTCAATGTTTTCACTTATGATATTAATGCAAATAGTGGTTTTGTTGTTACTAACAATAATACTCAGCTGATCTATAATGCATTCATAATGGGCTCATATGTATTCCCTAAGGGACTTACCTTTGAGACATTCCTGATAACAAATTCTCCCCGTCAAACCTCTCAGGGAAGAAATCCATCCTTTAATATGTGGAATCTTGGTTTGAAGAAAGAGATCATGAAGAAGAAAGGTAGTATTGGCTTGACAATTATTGATCCGTTCAACGAGAATAAGAATTTCCGACAGAGTATTGCCGGAGCAGATTTTGTTCAAAGAAGTAATTTCTCAGTGCCATTCCGCTCTTTTGGGGCTAGTTTTAGTTATCGGTTTGGAAAACTGACAATGCAGGCTCCAAAGAAAAAACGTGGCGTAACAAATGATGATTTGAAACAGGGAGAACAAATTAACGGACCTCAATAATACATTGTTTAATGCTTAGACAGATTTAGTCTTGATTTGAAAAGCAGGGCTCGTGTATCTTCGGTCCTAATACTCCCGTGTTCTGCACTAATTTTTGCAACAGATTCACAAGATAAGATGAAATATTAATTTGCAAAAAGGCCAGATCACCCGGGTTTTTTCAAATGGATGATGAACCTGTTGCAGGTCTGTCCGTTCCTATAAAATACAGTAGTGGGTTTAATAAACCAGGAATTAGAGCAGGGCTTTTTTTTATAATTGGACATTTGGCAAAATTGAAAAGAGATGCAGGAAAGAAAAATCATTTCTCTATTACCGGCAGCCACAGAGATTATTTGTGCCCTGGGTTTAGAAAACCAGCTTGTTGGCAGATCGCATGAATGCGATTATCCACTAAGTATTCAGAATTTACCTGTTTGTTCCTCGGCTAAATTTCTACCAGGTAGTAGCAGCACTGAAATAGACAGGCAGGTGAAAGAAATCCTCTCTGATTCACTTTCTATCTATACAATTGATAAAGTAGTTTTAAGAAGTCTGGCGCCTGATATAATAATTACCCAAGCTCAATGTGAAGTTTGTGCTGTGAGTCTCAAAGATGTGGAGCTTTCGTTAAGTGACCTGCTGGAAAAGGGTTGTCAGGTAATTTCTCTGGAACCTCAGGGACTTTCTGATATTTACAATGATATCCAAAGAATTGCTGATCAGCTTGGTGTAGGAGCAACAGGGGCTGATTTACTGGAATTATTTGAAGAACGAATAAATATCATACGTCATAAACTTAAGTTCATAACCGAAAAACCCAAAGTTGCCTGCATTGAATGGTTATCCCCTTTAATGATCGCCGGAAACTGGACACCTGAAATTGTTGAGATTTCCGGAGGGGTTCCGGTATTAACAAAGAAAGGAATACATTCTGCTTATATAAGCTTTGAGGAAATTCAGAAAGAGGATCCCGATATCATTGTACTAATGCCTTGTGGATTTACGGTAGAACGAACCCTCAAAGAAATTACTCTAATGCTGGAGCTGCCGCGATGGAACGCGTTAAAAGCTGTTCAGGAAAACAGAATTTATGTGCTAGATGGTAATCAGTATTTCAACAGATCCGGGCCCCGAATCACAGACAGCATTGAAATTATGGCAGAAATCATTAATCCCAAACAGTTTGTTTTTGGCTACCAAGGAAAGGGATGGATAAGATTTAATAATTAAGGTTGAGAGGTATGAAAACGCTGACAGGGTTTTAAACCCACCCTGTCAGCGTTAGTTTAAAATTCAATAAATCGTTGAATTTGCTGATCGGTAAATTTTACGGTTTCTTCCAGAAATAGATTTCCTTTTTCATCAAATTCTTTGTTGATGTTTGGAATATGAATCCTCAATGGTAAAACGTGCATATTGATATAGTGGCATATTCCTGTAAAATGGTCGATTCCCCGAATGTTTCCGTATTTACCACTTGAAAGTCCGACAAGAGCCGCCTTTTTTCCAAAAAAACTTTCCGGAAATGAACAAGCATCAATAAAAGTTTTCAAAACCCCGGGGAAGCTGCCATTATATTCGGGGATCATGAATATAAATTTGCTGCTTGCAGAAATTTTTTCCTGAATACTTTGAAAGGCTTCGCTGCGTTTTCCATAAAGATCTGAGCTGATCAGGTTGGCAGGAAGATCAGAAAGTGCGATAATTTCTGAGTCAAAACCTTTGGTTGCCAATTGGCCATGATAATATTTGGCGAGTTTAAGCGAGTTACTACCCTCACGATTTGTTCCGGAAATAATTGTTGTCATTTTGTGGATAAGATGTGCAAAACGAAAATCGCCCCGCGGTATAAATAGTTTTAAGTTTGTATCTTAGAATTTATTGGAAAGTTAAATTCGATGGTGCAAAAGTAGGCTTTTTAACTGCCACCGTTTTGTTATTTAGTCTTTTAAGTATCACTTATTTGTAATTATTTTTTAAGATGAGCAAAATTATCGCATTAGCAAATCAGAAGGGCGGTGTTGGAAAAACCACAACTGCAATAAATCTTGCAGCGAGTTTAGCTGTGCTGGAGTATCGTACTCTTTTGGTTGATGCTGACCCTCAGGCAAATTCAACATCAGGCATAGGTTTTGACCCGCGTACCATTAAAGCCAGCATATATGAGTGTATCATTAATGAAATAGATCCATTAGAAGCTATTCAAGGTACTGATACCCCTAATCTTGATCTTCTGCCTGCTCATATTGATCTTGTAGGTGCTGAAATTGAGATGATCAATTTAACCAATAGGGAATATAAAATGAAGGCGGTTCTGAACAAGATCCGCGACAATTATGATTTCATTATCATAGATTGCTCTCCCTCACTGGGTTTAATCACAATTAATGCATTAACTGCCGCAGATTCAGTAATTATTCCTGTTCAATGTGAATATTTTGCTCTTGAAGGATTAGGTAAATTACTGAACACCATTAAGATTGTTCAAAGCCGATTGAATCCGGATCTTCAGGTAGAAGGAATATTACTCACTATGTATGACGTGAGGCTTCGTCTTTCAAATCAGGTTGTTGAAGAAGTTAAAACTCATTTCCAGGAATTAGTCTTTGATACAATCATACAGCGAAATACCCGTATAAGTGAGGCTCCAAGTTATGGAGTGTCGGTCATAATGCATGATGCAAATTGCAATGGTGCAATTAATTACCTCAATTTAGCCCGAGAGATTATCCGAAAAAACGGACTTGAATCCAAGGAGGATGCTTTAAAACAAGCGTTACTATAGTATGAACTACCAAAAGAAAACCGGATTAGGAAGGGGGTTAAAAGCTCTTTTGGATGACTCAGATTTGCCTGAAGATGACAGACAACAATTAAGCAATGAAAATGTCTCATTGGGCTCGATCAGTTCTGTGAAGATTAGTCAGGTTCAGGTCAATCCTTTTCAACCCCGTACTGATTTTGATCCTGAGGCACTTCATGAGCTTGCAGAGTCTATTAAATTACAGGGCCTGATACAACCTATAACCGTCAGACAGTCTGACCAAAACTTTTATCAGCTGATATCAGGTGAACGTCGCTTAAGGGCATCTAAACTGGCAGGTTTGACTGAGATTCCGGCATATGTTCGGACAGCAAACGACCAGCAGATGTTGGAAATGGCCCTGATCGAAAATATTCAGCGTGAAAATTTAAATGCAATAGAAGTTGCATTGAGCTTTCAGCGCATGATTGATGAATGTAATCTGAAGCAGGAACAGCTGGGTGAAAGAGTAAGTAAAAATCGTTCAACAGTCACAAATTACCTTCGTCTGCTTAAGTTACCTCCTGCTATTCAGGTTTCTATCCGTGATAAAGAAATTTCTATGGGACACGCAAGAGCGCTTGTATCGGTAGAAGATGTTGATAAACAGTTATATCTGTTTCAGGAAATAATTAATCACGGACTTTCCGTTCGCAAAGTAGAAGAATTAGTCAGTCAGTTACAGAATATTGGTAAAGAAAAAAAACCTACCAAACCTAATAGAATATCTTTTCAATACAGGAAGATCGAGGATGATCTTGCATCTAAGTTTAGCACCAATGTGAAACTTAAGCTGAATGAACAAGGGAAAGGTTCTATAGAAATTGGTTTCATGTCTGATGATGATCTGAATCGGATTCTTGAAATGTTAGATTAGTAATGAAATTGAAAATCCTGTTGGGTTTTATCTTTTTGTGTTTGTTAACGCAGGCTGAGGCAATTGCTCAGGTTAGCGGCAATCTTTCAGGAAATTCTGATACAAGTAAGGTACAAGTTAAAAAAGCACCTGCTTTAAAAGATTCTGCACGACTCGCCATAGAAGCGATGCCGAGACGTGCTGCATTGAGATCACTGATGTTACCCGGCCTAGGACAAATTTACAACAAGCGCTGGTGGAAGGTTCCACTCGTTTATGGTGGATTTATCGGAATTGGATTGGTTTTTGAGTTCAATAACAGAAACTATCGTGTTTTTCTGAAAGAAGCTCAGTTTCGCGAACTTAACCCTCAAAAAACTCAAAATCCACTGTATTCAGCTTACACAAATGAAGGAATAATTCAGATAAAGGATTCATACAGGCGCGATCGTGATCTTTCTATATTAGCGGGCCTGGGATTTTATGCAATAACAATCATTGATGCTTATGTTGATGCTAAGTTTTTCAGGTTTGATATTTCGGATGAGTTGTCGTTACGGATTCAACCTTCTGTTGGTCAGTTTCCAGTACATGCTTCAGCTTTTTCCCCTGCTGTAGGATTAAAACTGAAGTTAAATTTATGATGAGGTATATTTAATTTTTTACAGATGAAAATAGCTATCCTTGGATATGGTAAAATGGGCCGTATCATTGAACAATTTGCAATTGAGAGGGGTCACGAAATAGTTCTCAAAGTGAATATTGATAACTTGGAAGACTTGAGTATTTCCAATTTGGAAAAGGCGGATGTAGCTATTGATTTTAGTACCCCTGATTCAGCTTTGAGCAATATTGAGATTTGTTTTGAAGCCAATTTACCTATTGTTGTAGGCACAACTGGTTGGTATGGCCACTTGCAGGAAGTGAAGAATAAGTGTGAGGAAAGTAACAATACGCTTTTGTACGCATCTAATTTCAGTATTGGGGTGAATGTATTCTTTTTTGTGAATAAAATGCTCGCTAAAATTATGAACAGATATCCTCAATACGAAGTTCAGGTAGAAGAAATTCATCATACAGAAAAGCTGGATTCACCAAGTGGTACTGCAATGACTATTGCAGAAGGAATTATTTCTGAACTTCACCGCAAGAATGAATGGACAAATGAATTGATAGGTTCTGGTGAAGAATTGGTTCCAAAACCTGATCAATTATTGATTGAATCGCACAGGATTGAGGATGTTCCGGGTACTCATACTGTTATTTACAGTTCGGAGGTGGATGATATTGAGTTTAAACATAAAGCACATAGTCGTGCTGGTTTTGCCTTAGGCGCCGTAATGGCTGCGGAATGGCTTGAAGACAAAAGCGGATTTTTTAATATCACAGATATGTTTGATTTTAGCATTTAATTTTATTGAAACAAAGGATGAGTTTAACAAATAAGAATAAATTGAAAGATAAAAAAGCAAAGGCAAAGAAAAGCGCCGGAAGAGAATGGTTTGACGCTATTCTTTTCGCAGTGGTAGCTGCAACCTTGATCAGGGGACTTTTCATTGAGGCTTATGTGATTCCTACAGGTTCAATGGAAAAAACTTTACTCGTTGGGGATTATCTTTTCGTCAGCAAAGTAAATTATGGAGCAAGGTTGCCTATTACGCCGGTTGCTTTCCCTTTTGCACATCATACCATGCCAATAACTGGAACAAAGGCATATTGGGAGGGCCTTAAATGGGATTATCGTCGTCTGCCCGGATTAGGGGATGTAAAGAGGAATGATGTGGTTGTTTTTAACTTTCCGATGGATGCGGATGCTCCGCTTTTAAGGCCGATTGATAAACGTGAAAACTATATCAAACGTTGTCTGGCCATAGGTGGCGATACTTTACAAATCAAAGATGCAAGGGTTTATCTAAATAATAAACCTGCTGAGGTTCCTGTTTTTGGTGAAAAATATTATTATGTAAAATCTGATGGGACAGATTTTAACCCTCAGGCCATTGATGATTTGAATATTGAAGCACAGCGTTCGTCAGCTGATGAGTATATTTTTAACATGACTGCTGCAGATGCTGATATAATTAAAGGCTGGTCAAATGTTAAGAGTGTCAATCCTTACATCAGACCAGTAAATGAATTTGATTCCCAGATCTTCCCTCATAATCCATCAATGAAATGGAATGCTGATAATTTCGGGCCCTTGATCGTACCAAAAGAAGGCTGGACTGTCAAATTGGATAGCACTAATTATTCAGTTTATGAACGTGTGATTTCTGTCTATGAAGGTAATACTATTGAGAAAATCGGGAATGACATTCTAATCAATGGCAAAAAGACAAACAGCTATACATTCAAAATGAATTACTATTGGATGATGGGAGATAACCGGGATAATTCTCTGGATTCACGTTATTGGGGATTTGTACCTGATGATCACATCGTAGGTAAGGCATTATTTGTATGGATGAGCTGGAATGCCAAAGGGACTTTCTTAGACAAGGTACGCTGGAGTAGATTACTGGGGGGCATTAATTAGGATTCAATATCTTTTAGTAAAAGGACTTTCTGCAATAAACAGTAGGAAGCCTTTTTATTTTGGCTCGATTTATTCTTGCCTGCCAGTAAGTAAGCCCATTGCTGCCTTCGTAAAAAGAGAAATTCCTTATCTCAATAATAAATTTCTCTTGTTTATATAAATTGCTTGAATCTTTCAGGATTCAGGATATAAGGCTGTTGATGAAGAAATATAGTATCAATCACATGTCATCCAAAAAGCTGCCTTTAAGCATAGGAGAGAAATCCGCGGTTAAAAACAAAATTTTGTTTCTTGAAACCATTTCCTTCTAACGTTTAGCCTTGACCGCAGGTTTGTTAAGCGCAAACTGAGCTGAGCGTTTACCTAAAATCAAACTTTACTCAACCTTATAACGATAAATAAATCTGGAAAGATTTCCATCAATATCAGTACCTTCTACAGTTGCTTTGTAACTACCTTTATTATCTCCATTATAAAATTCAACAGCCATTATTCCATCTTTATCTGTAAAGATTCTCGGATTCCAATAGATCGTACTGCGAAGATCGGAACCTGTGCTTCGGCTCTCCGGACTAAGATATTTTGGGGAATAGAATTCTCTTTTCTTTATATACCCCTGAGGTTTGAAAGTCAATACGTTACTTTGAGGGAATAATTTTTTTAACTCATCGGCACTTACTGCTGTACCGGTAGGTGCAACCTTCGAGTTAATGACCAGTACTCCATTGGTGTTGTACATCCGATTAACCAAACCCAACTCATCTCTCAAAAACACTTCAATATTGTCTACATTTGCAGGATTGATTGTGTTTAAGAAGTTAAGATCAACAGGCATCCCGTTGAAAAAAATCTGTACCGGCACCCTCAAACCAGAATTTAAAACCCGGGTTACATAAAAATTATCATTACTAAAGGTTAGACCACTAACTGCACCTTGAAGACAGGATAATAAGATGGTACACCCTTTGAATCGCTCACCATCTATCAGATGATCCGGCTGGGTTCCAAGACCGCTTAGGGCAGGATGATCCATATGGCTTGCCTTTTTTATCGCTGTGGCTTTAACCACAACTTCCTGCAGCATTTGTGTTGCCAAAAAGTATTGCCTCTTACTATTGTCAAGGTAAGTTGCCAAGGCACTGTCAATATTTACTGCTTCATCCGGATGATTCACATTTTTGCCTATTGTTGGAAATGCGCTGCCATCCAACATAATCATCATATTTTGGGAAGCATTTGAAGTTCTGGCACTGATTGTTGCTTCTGTTGAATCTGTAATTACTACTTTTTCAAATTTAAACTCCCCTTTCAAATTGGTTGTGGTTTCAGCATAGAATCTGCTTTCTGGTACTGCGAGTTTTAAACTACCTTTAGATACCGGCATGCCATTCGAACTGCGTAACATTCCCGAAAATTCAATTCCTTGCTCTGGGAGAAGACTAATCGCTGGCTCAATGCCTTTTATAATTTCCTGGTAAGAAAATTTACGATATCCCTGGGTAAGCATCAGCAGATCAAGGTCGGCCAGTTTTTTATCGGTGATTTGATTAAAATAATAATTCGGTTTTTCAATATATCCGGTCAATTCTGAAGACAGCAAAAAGGAACTTAGAATTGTTGTTTCTTCATCTTCAGAATGAGGAACTTTGGTTTCATTGATCACAGATAATGAAAAATTACCTTCCACCGGAACATTTTTGGTTTTAGCGGTAATATTCATTTTTACAGGCTGCCTTGAGCCGTAAATCTTTTTATCCGAGTTTATACTCAGGCTTGAAACATCTGAATGCTTTACAAATACAAGTCGCTCGGTCAGGGGCTCACCCTTATTGGTGAAAAGGGTAATCTGCACTATTCCGGTAGGAAATTTGTTCTTTGCAATCGACGCACCTATGTTTGCTGTGGCCAGAATAGTTTGAGCTGCAAAGTAAATCACACCCTTACTTCGGGCTACGAGGTAAAAGTTTTTATCCTGGTTCTGAGCAAAGAATGCAGGGCTGCTTGCTAGTTGTAAAATCAAATTGGCAGGCGTTGAGTTAACCAGGGATATTGCAATCCCGGAAGATTTAGTTTCCGGTAGCATAACTGTTTTCTTTATTCCATTTGAAAAACTTAGGTTAGCTTTATAAGTCTTGCCACTTTCAGGTAAGATTGTAAATGAGCCCATTCCCAGGTGTGATGACTGTATGTTACTGATAACCTTTCCTGTATTATCAACTATCTCACCTTTTACACCAATCCCAACGCCTTTTTGCTGAATAGCTTTAAACGCTATTTTGCTACTTACATTTTCAAGTAATTCCCCTCCCTCCGGGAAAAATTGAATATCAGCCCCTGCAAATGAATTTTTTAAGGGGAATACAGAGGTGATTAGTTTGGTAGTTTCTACTTCAAGTACCGTTTCAAGTATTCCTGTATCCAACGCTGCTTTTTGTCCGGCACTCAATTTTAAAGTCACCCTTCCCTCAGCATCAGTAGTTTCACGACCTCTGGCAATAGTTTCAAATCTGGAAATAAGATTCCAGCTTATTTTTTTATTACTGAATGGCTTCCCCTCGGGATCTTTGAAGACAATTTTTGCTGTAATCAAAGGGGAAGTATCCGGATTCTCGCCGCTAAGGGAAATATTGGTAATTATATTTCGGTTAAGGGCATTTCCAACTTTGATATCTTTAGTAAAGAAATATTCATCACTAAAATTTAACATCCAGTAGGTGTAGGCTCTGATTCTATAATTGCTAGATTTATAAACTGAAGGGTCAAGAGTGATACTACCGTATGCTGAAGTATTCACTAACGGAAGTTTCATTGATCTGACAAGGGTATCATTTTCTGAGATCACATCAACATACAATACCTTACTTAAGTCGGAAGGCACATCCTGGCCGGTGGCAACATATGCTTTAAACCAGATGGTATCTCCAACAGCATAATAAGGCTTATCAAAATGCAGATATACTTTTTCAGATGGGTAGTTTTCGATCAATTTTTGAGATCGCTCTACAATAGTATTCAAACCCAAGGTATCCTGCGCAAAAATCAACACAGGTTTAAATAAGATAAAAAATGCTAATAATATTAATCGTGATCTTTTCATCTGCCTGGTTGTACGTGGTTTATACTGCTAATATATGTTAAATGATTTTTTTATCACATAATGCAAGTCAATTTTAAAAGTTTCAGGCCATAAATAGTTCAGTTTTTCTTTTATCCTGAAGCTGTTTGTATACTCCATTCCAAAGGTGAATCCGCTTTTGTAACGATTCAATAGAGGCTTTTTCTGCTTCTTCCCAAAGTTGCTCATTTGATCCGCAAAGGTTTGAGGTCATTTCTAATGCGAGATGACTGTGGTGATCCCCATCAACTTCTATATGTCTTTCCAGGTAGTATTTAAAGATAGATATGCTATCCGGGAAATTAGTATGAATATCATTTACCAGGGAAACAAACATTCCGGGTATCAGGTCTTCCCTTCCAAAGGTGAAAATTGCCGCTTGTAAATAGGGTTTTTCACT
>CAMBFY010000050.1 GCA_945865415.1 Sphingobacterium thalpophilum | reverse complement strand
TTAGAATGGGCTGAAGCGTACCACTATATTGGAAACCCGGTTTCTGTTTTGCCAGATTATATTGAGAAAAATGCGGTGCCTATATAAGAAGTATTACTAAAATGTAAAGCCCTGATTATTAACATTATCAGGGCTTTATGATTTTTATTTCTTGTTTACTGTGGCCTTTTTCATTGGATTATCGCCAATTGATACTCCCCTTGCACCAGAATTATCTTTATAAAGCTCAAATCTGCTTGGAAGGAATTGTCTAGGCCAATAATTATTTCCTTCATCAATATCTGCAGTTTCACGAAGCGGATCAAGAATTACACTTTTTACCTCCTTAGTTTTAGCAAACACTTTAGAAACCTCTGATTCATTATGTCGCCATATTTCAGCTGGGATTCTATCAATTTCAGAGCTTCCGTCTGTATAGTTAAACTGAACAATTAAAGGCATTACCAAACCACCGATATTTTTAAATTTAAATTCATAGAAGTTTAAATTACTGTTCAGTAATTCTTTCTCCTTTACACTTAATTTAGCCATAAATTCAGAGTAGGCCTTTTCATCATCAGGAGTCACACTAAAAGGATTATAAGCGTTATAGAAGTCGCGGGTAGTAGGATCTGACTCCAGTACTGTTTTAGGATTATCTTTAATATTATTATTCTTGCTTACATAGCTTTCTTCTCGCTCAAATACCTTCTTAGCGTCAGATTTTTTTTCTGAAGGACTGCGATTATCAAGTTTAAACCATTTTACTGATTCAATTGAGATATCAACAGGTTCTGTTTCGTAAAACCACCCTCTCCAATACCAATCAAGATCAACCGCAGATGCATCTTCCATAGTCCTGAAAAAATCATCTGGAGTAGGGTGCTTAAACATCCAACGAGTTGAGTATTGTTTAAAAGCATAATCAAACAATTCCCTTCCCATAACCGTTTCCCTTAAAATATTCAAAGCGGTTGCAGGCTTTGCGTAAGCATTTGGGCCGAACTGAATAATATTTTCAGAATTAGTCATAATTGGTTCAAGCAAGTGCTTTTCACTTCTCATGTAAGGAACAATTTTGTGTGCAGGCCCTCTTCTCGACGGGTAATTTCTATCCCATTCCTGTTCAGCCATGAACTGCATAAAGGTATTTAAGCCCTCATCCATCCATGACCACTGACGTTCATCAGAATTAACAATCATTGGAAAGAAATTATGACCAACTTCGTGTATTATAACAGAGATCATTCCGTACTTAACGGCATCAGAATAAGTTCCATCAACATCCGGACGACCATAATTGAAACAGATCATAGGATACTCCATACCATTTGAAGCTTCAACAGAAATAGCAACAGGATAAGGATAATCAAAAGTTTTAGATCCGTAAGATTTGATAGTATGGGCAACCACTTTGGTAGAATATTGCTCCCACAATGGATTTCCCTCCTTGCCATAATAAGACATAGCCATCACATCTCTATTTTGCTGCTTAACAGCCATAGCATCCCAAATCAATTTCCGTGAAGACGTCCAGGCAAAATCTCTAACATTCTCAGCATGATAGATCCAGGTCTTTTTGTCTTTTGATCTTCCCTTTTCAAGTTTCTCTGCTTCAGCCTGAGTACGAATGATTACAGGCTTATCATAACTTTTCTTTGCATCCTGCCATCTTTGCAATTCGATTGAACTCAAAACAGACTCAGCATTTTGCAAAACGCCTGTAGCACCAACCATATGATCTGCCGGAACGGTAATTTTAACTTTGTAATCACCAAAGGTTAAAGCGAACTCACCCCTGCCCATGAATTGCTTATTTTGCCATCCCTGAAAATCAGAATAAACAGCCATTCTCGGGAACCACTCGGCCATAGTATACAGGTAATTACCATCCTTCTCAAAATACTCGTATCCCGGACGCCCCCCTATAAAGCCAATCCTGTCGTGAACATTGAAAGTCCAGTCCATGGTAAACTCAATTTTGCCACCGGGTTTGATGGGTTCAGGCAAATTAACCCGCATCATTGTTTTATTAATTGTTACAGGAATATCCTTGCCGCCCAAATCTTTTACTGAGATTATTTTATACCCTAAATCCTGATCGTGCCATAAAATTCCCTGAATCTGTGGCAAAGTCATTTTTTGAGATATCTCGTTTTCTGTAACCTTAGGTGTATTAGAATCTTTGGCCCTTTCATTCTGATCAAGCTGAATCCATAAATAGGAAAGCGGATCAGGCGACGAGTTATGATAAGTAACTTTTTGCCAACCTTTAATAGATTGCTTCTCGTCATTCAACTCAACTTCGATTTGATGATCTGCTTTTTGTTGCCAGTACATGTGCCCTGGCGCACCAGAAGCTGTTCTGTAAACATTAGGAGATCTGAGGCTATTTCCTAATTGTTCAAACCTCTCCGCATGATTTTGCTCAGTTTGCTGGGCAATGCCTTTAATTCCGCAAAGCAATATTGCTGCAAATACAATTGCTATTTTTCTCATTTTTCTAATACTATTCTAGTATAAATTATTTTGTTGGTTATGGAATGTGATGCCTTCAATACTAATGTATCTCCAATCATTTCTCTAATAGGTGCTATAATTGTATTTACCTCTCCGTTAGTTCCACTATAAGATGATGAATTTGTAGTAGGTACTAATTCGTCTTTACTAGCAATCATTGATGGTAAATTAATAATAGTGAATTGGTTTGTAAAATAGTTTACATATGATTGTGTTATTATAGCAGTTGTATCACCTTGCCGTAACCACCAAAATAAATTACTCTCAAATGAAATCTTTTCGGGCGGAAATGGCTCTTTACCATTAACCAAAACTCTACCAGTAACCCTATGAGATTGTGGTGTACCAACTGATGTAATTTTCAAATGGTATAATCCATTTTGGTCTTTTGGTAAACTTTGTTTTCCGTTTTGTTTAAGTACGGAATCTATTGTAAATGAATATTCTTTTTTCGCAATATAATCATCTTCTTTTTTCGTACAAGCTGCAAATAAAATTAAAAGGGGTATTAATATTTTCACTACAATAATTTTTTAAGTATTCATTCCAAATTCGGATATTATGATCTGGGAAAACTGAATTTTATTCAGAAATTAAATGTCAACTAATATAATCAGCCCAACTAATATTCAAAGAATAATACTTACCAAAAAATCTTTTCTATAATCATCATGATAGCCATTCCGAGAATAATCGCCGAAACTACCCTAGTCCATTGTTTTTGATTGACCTTAAAAATTTTCAATGGGAGTAGCGAAAAGATCAGAAAAAACACAACAATCAATAATTGACCGGCTTCAAGTCCGAGATTAAATGCAAAAAGAGGGTTTAATAAAGACTCTTCCTTACCCAATAGTGCTTTGAGATAATTTGAAAAACCAAGTCCGTGAATCAGACCGAAAAATAGCGCAAAAAAGTAATTAAGCTTTCTACCTAAAGCTATTTTAAGGTTTAATAAATTACCGAATGCTGTAATTGCAATTGTTACAGGAATTAGGAATTCAACCAGATCTGAGTGAATTGTTATCAGTTCAAATGTAGCCAATGCCAGAGTCAGCGAATGTCCAATTGTAAAGGCAGTGATTAATAGTAAAATTTTCCTCCAATCGTTCAGTGTATAAATACTGCATAACACTAAAACAAAAAGAATATGATCGAATCCGGCAAGATCCAGTATATGATTTGTACCAAGTAGGAAATATAGTTCAAACTGTCCCATAAAATCAGAATTTTAAATTATTCCTAAGCTTATTCAGAATATCCATAATTTGCAGCAAATATCAGGCATTATGTTTTATAATTGTATACTATCAACCTTTCTGCTCATTCAAATCTTATTTCATCCCTTTTACATTAGCCTTGCGGAGATAAAATACAATTCAAAGGAAAATAGCCTCGAGATTTCACAAAAAATTTTCTGGGATGATCTTGAAGTTCACCTGACTGAAATACACAAGGCTAAAATCGATTTTTTAAAACCAAAGGATAAAGCTGAGCTGGATAAAAAACTTAAGCAATACATCCTTCAGAATAATGAAATTTTTGTGAATGGAAAAAAAGTTGAGCTAAACTACCTGGGCTATGAAATTGAAGAAGATGCAGCCTGGTTTTATCTTGAGGCGAAACAGATTCCCGATCCTAAGCAGGTAGAAATTAAAAACAGTATTCTTCATCAACATTTTAATAGCCAGCAAAATATTATTAATTTTTATCTGGATAAAAGCCCTAAAAGTCTGATTCTATTAAAGGGTAAGGATCGTGGAAAATTGAACTTTTGATAGAATTTTTAGTATTGATGTTTTCTTTAACATTGCTGCTGCAAACTAATTTTTGGGAAATGATCTGATGAAAATCTGGGTGAAAAACAGAATAATAACTTCGGTAAAAAAAATAAACCTGTCTTGAATTTAAATTATAAATCAGATTTTACTATGAAAAATCTCATAAGACAAAAAAGACTTCAGCTTTTTTCGATAATTCTTTGTTGCTGTCTGCCTAGCATTGTTTTAGCCCAGCCCAGAACTCATACTTTCAACCCCCTGCCACAGCAATGGGATGAAGCAATCCCACTTGGAAATGGGATGATTGGTTCACTCATCTGGGAGAAAAACAAAACTATTCGCCTTGCATTAGACCGTGCTGATCTTTGGGATAGCCGACCAATGAAAGGACTGCATCGTGAAGAGTTTAGCTACCAATGGATTGTAGAACAAAGATTGAATGATAACTATAAACCGGTTCAGGAATATTTTGATCATCCTTATGACAGGGAACCTGCTCCAACAAAAATTCCAGGGGCCGGACTTGAATTTAATTTCACAAAAGGATTTAGCCTATCGGATGCTAAGTTAAATCTCGACGAAGCAACGTCTGAAATTAGCTGGAAGAACGGTACCAGACTTTTATCCTATGTACACGCAATAGATCCTATAGGTTGGTTCAGATTTGAAAACCTATCAGGGGAATTTGATATTGAACTGATTCCACCGGCCTATCAGGCTGCCGTAAAAGTAAGTGGAGACCCGGTTGGAGGCGACGATCTTGGTCGTTTGGGATATGAACAGGGTAGCATAGAAAGAAAAGCTAACAGTATTATTTATCATCAAAATGGATGGGGAGGTTTCTCCTATGATGTCATTGTAACATGGAAACAAATCGATGGCCAGACTGTGGAGGGTGTCTGGACTATCAAAAGTAATCCTGATGTTTTTAAAAGCAATTTGGACCTCTTTAATTTACAGCAAAAACTGAGTTCAGGCTATGATCAAAATAGAAAAAGCCATCTGGCATGGTGGGCGAAATTTTGGGCTAAATCTGATCTAAAGGTACCCGACCAAACGCTCCAACATCAATGGGAAATGGAGCAATATAAGTTTGGATCTACTGCACGCCAAAATGCTCCTCCAATCTCCTTACAGGCTATATGGTCGGCTGATAATGGAAGAATACCACCCTGGAAAGGCGATTTTCATCATGACCTGAACACCCAGCTTAGCTATTGGCCATCTTATAGTGGCAATCACCTTGAAGAAGCAATGGGTTACCTGGATCACTTTGAACTTAATAAGGAAAATTATAAACGTTATACTCAGTTATTCTTTGGCAAAGAAGGAATTGCGGTACCGGGAGTAACTACTTTAGATGGAACAGAAATGGGCGGATGGATTCAGTATTCACTTTCTCCAACGGTTTCTGCATGGATCTCACAACACTATTATCTACAATGGCGCTACAGCATGGACAAGGATTTTTTAAAAAATAAAGCCTACCCATGGATAAAATCAACTGCAATATTTCTGGAACAGATCTCAGTTCTGGATTCAGAAACCGGTAAGCGTAAATTAGTGATCAGTTCTAGTCCGGAGATCAATGATAACAAAAGCAGCGCCTGGTTTACTAAAACAACAAATTACGACCTATCATTAATGCAGTTTAACTTTAAAACAGCAGCAGAGTTGGCAAGAGAGTTGAACTTAATGGAAGAGGCTGCACATTGGGATAAAATCTATGGGCAATTACCTGATCTTGCAATCTCAAAAAATAATGAGTTGATGATTGCTCCCGATTTTCCATATGACGTATCTCATCGTCATTTTTCAAATACCATGGCAATACATCCCCTTGGCTTAATCAAATGGGAGGATTCCGAAGAATCAAAAAACATTATCCGATCGAGTATAAAATTATTAGATGATGTTGGTCCGAAATTATGGTGCGGTTATTCTTATGCCTGGCTAGGCAATTTGAAAGCAAGAGCAAAAGATGGTGAAGGCGCTGCAAAGGCACTTAACATTTTTTCGACTGCCTTTTGCTCTACAAATAGTTTTCATTTAAATGGAGATCAAACCAAATCAGGCTATTCAGATTTTGTTTACAGCCCATTCACTCTGGAAGGAAACTTTGCTTTCGCCGCCGGATTACAGGAGATGCTGATCCAGTCGAATGCAGGCTATCTTGAGCTATTTCCTGCAATACCAAGCAGTTGGAAAGACGTTTCGTTCAAAACGATGAGGGCAGAAGGCGCCTTCCTGGTTAGTGCTGAAAAAAAGAATGGAAAAGTTGAGATGCTCAGTATTATTTCAGAAAAAGGTGGAAGCCTTAAAATAAAATCGCCGTTTAAAAAATTCCAAAAGAAGATTAATGGAAAAGTAAAAGTTGAAGACGCAGAAGAAGGATATATCCGGATTAATTTTGAACCTAACAGCGGTATTATGCTAAATGCGATGTAATGTTTAACAAAAATGGCTCTGTTTCTGCAGAGCCATTTTCATTTATTTGTACTTCAAAATCAATCAAACTACCTGAACTTCGAAAAATCCATAGGCTTCATATAAACAGATTCAACCTTCTCTACCAGTTTACCATTTACTTCTGAAGCAGTACTGGCTTTTACCCAATCAGGATCTTTTCGGAAATTTTGCCATGCCAACTTACCTGCTTCTTCGTTTTCATAAGCAAGAAAATATAATAGCTTAGCCTGATCTGCCGGATTCTTTTCTATAGTTGTGAAATATGCTACATTTTGCATTCCATTGTTCTCGAAAATCTTCATCGTATGATTTCTGAATCTGTTTTCTAAATTCGGAAGCTTTTCAGGCATTGCAGTGTAGATCCGCATTTCAAAAGTTCTTATTGCTGAGCCCCTCGAAGGTTTGATTTTAGGAGTATAATTTGTTGCTTTCAAGAAGTGAATGGTAGCTTTTGAAATAATTTTTCCATTCTCTTCAGATTTTTTCGCAGCTTCCTGCCATTGCAAGTCACTTCCGAACGCTTTCCAGGATGCATCTCTGGCCTCTTTATTTGGATAAGCCATCAAATAATAAAATGCATTATCGGGATTATTGGTCGGAACCCAATATCCAAGTCCATCAATACCATGCTTCTTAAACAGAGGTACTGCATGATCCCTAAACCTGGTAATTAAGGCTTCTAATTTACCGGGATTACAATAGTAAACCCTTAATTCAAAATAACGCTCGTCAGTTTTTTGAGCAAAGCTCAATTGAGAGACGAGAAGCAGGCAAATGATTAATATTTTTTTCATGATTGATAAAGAAACGAAGATTATTCTAATTTTTTGAGGTTTGACTAGAAATTTTAGTTCAATAGCAAAATACAACAAAATTTTATTGCGAATGCACTGAAAAAACAGGTAGCCTTTTATACATTTCTTGAGTAATGAATAAAAAAATAGTGTTAAACTCATTAAATTAACTTGAGTTCGAAATATGTAGAGTAAAATATTACGGTTATAATAGATCAGGCTCTGGAGCAACAATAATTTGTTTTTTGAAACCAATACCTGTATGGTATAGGTCAGTTCAGCCCTTTCCTCCGGAGTATTTCCGGCTAGAAATCGCGTTCTATCTCAAATTACGAATAGCCGGAAGATACTTCCTCCGGCAAGGTTTGATTTACCCGGTGATGTATTTCATAGGAAAGGGCAGCCGAACAAAAGGTCCACTGCCCTAGTGAAATAACGCGGGTGACTGCTATTGCTTTTTACCCGTGCAAAATTTTATCTCACAAAGCAATTTATGGGCAAAAATTAGGGCAGAACACGGGTCTGGCATAATTACCTAAGAGAAACAGAACCTGCTTTCTAAAAAAGATAAAATTATTCAATCAATAAAGCTCGGCAAGATTTAAAAATCGCTCTTAGGTTAAATTAAAATTTCAAATTCTATCCTGGCTGATTTTAGATCATACCGCCTTAGTTTTCTGTAGCTAGAATCCTGAATAAATCTGCATTACTTACCAGAAAGCTATTTTCCAAATCAATCTGTTGGATTTTTGCTGAAATTAAGTTGTTCTCCCGCGAATTGAGAATGAAAATTGAGCTTTCTCCAAATGAAAATAAACGCTCTTCAGCCTCCTGAGGCGTTGTGATCGGAGCTTTCAGAAATATTTTATTTCTTCTGATAATATCCCAAGAAGATGCAGCAATTCCCGATGTGTTACCCGAAAGATAAACTTTTTCACCAACTTCAATTTCTTCGATTTCAATATTAGCACCAGCTTCTAAAATTATTTCCAGGGTTGCATCCATTATTTCTGGTCCGATGCCATCACCTTTTGCTACAGTTATTTTTGTCATTTGAATAATTCTTTAATTAATAACAATGCAAAAGTGTTGAACATAATTCATTTATTTTTATTTATCTTTATAATAGTTTATATAAATTATATTTATGAAATATACCTTAAATCAGTTACAGATTTTCTTAAAAGTCGTTCAGACAAAAAGTGTGACCAAGGCGTCAGAAGAGCTTCACTTAACTCAACCTGCAGTTTCAATTCAACTAAAAAACTTTCAGGATCAATTCGATATACCATTAACAGAGGTGATTGGTCGCAAGATTTACATCACCGATTTTGGTCATGAGATAGCCGAATCAGCCGAGAATATCATAAACCAAGTTTATGCAATCAACTACAAAACGATGGCTTATAAAGGTCAGTTAACTGGTAAATTAAAAATTTCTGTCGTCTCAACCGGGAAATATGTTATGCCCTATTTTCTTGCTGATTTTATGAAAAAACATCAGGGAATCGAACTGAAAATGGATGTTACCAACAAAAATCAAGTAATTGAGAGTTTAGAAAATAATACCGTTGATTTCGCACTGGTATCCATCCTGCCTACAACACTTAATATTGAAAAATTAGACTTACTTCAGAATAAATTATTCTTAGTTGGGAAAACAAAATTAGAGACTAAGAACAAGCTCAACACACGGGAAATATTTGAAAAACTCCCACTAATTTTTAGAGAAAAGGGGTCTGGAACTCTTCAAACCATGGAGAATTTTATCAATAGAAACAATATTTCAGTATTAAAAAAGATGGAGCTTTCGTCTAATGAAGCTGTAAAGCAGGCTTTAATGGCGGATTTGGGCTATTCCATCATGCCTTTAATAGGAATTAGACATGAACTGGAGAGTGAGGAGTTACATGTTATTCCTGTTAAGGGTCTTCCAATTAAAACAATCTGGAGACTGATTTGGTTAAAAGGGAAAAAGCATACATCCGTTGCCAACGCTTATTTAAAATACTTAGAAAAGGAAAAAAATGAAATCCTAAAAAACAAATTTACATGGTATGAGCATTACCATTGAATGGTGTTGACTTATTGTCAAGATCTTGAAAATGAGCTCTATAATAAAATTCTGTTGTAATACTTTTTACTACATACGCGTAAAACATAACCAGTCATTTTGTGGTCCCGGCGGGAATCGAACCCACATCTAAAGTTTAGGAAACTTCTATTTTTAATTGTTATAATATGTTATTGATAATCAATTTTTTTATAAACAATGATTGGAGTAAAATATGAGTGATTTGATGTGCAAAGCGAGATTAAGCAAAGTAAAAATCATGGATTGAAAAGAAGAATAATACTAATTTATTGCCTTACTGTTATTTTGCAGGAAGTGAAAAGATCACTTCTGAAATTAGTCTTTGCACTTCCTTTTTATTTGAACTAAGTGGTATTCGGGTTCAATATAAATTATAAAATTAAAGCCTAAAATGAATTGAGAAAAGCCGCAAATCAATTCATTTATTAAAGGAGTTATTCAAGTAAAATTTTAAAAAAACAATAAAATCGTGAATTTTATTACCTTAATAAAAAAAGAAATCCAATGAAAGATGATTTAATAAAAGTTGAGGTTGATAGTATTGTGGTCATAGGAAAATTTTTGCTTAGGACAAATTATGGAATAAAGGTTGAAATACTTTCTCCATACATTTTTTGGCAAAATAGTCTTTCAATACCCACTTTTGCAAGGTCCAACACAAAGAATTATCTAACTGAAAACGGAATTGAATCGGCTAAGTTTCTACTAACTAGCAGTTTTAAAAAGATGGTTTTATTAGATGAAAATTTTGATAGAATTTTAAAAGTTTATACTGAGTCACAAAAGCAAAAAAAGGCTCTCGCTTGCATTGATGATTCAACCATTATCAAGGACATTAAAATTAAAATTGATGATTGGTTTTTTGATTATTTTTTAAGATCAATAAATGCAGAATCTGAAATCATCTGGAATGTGGAAGATCGCAAACAAATAGACCAAATTTTTTCAGTTTATCAAATTGAAAAGAATAAAATTTATTTGCAATAATGATTTTTCAATCTAATAAGATCCTCCAATGCTTGAATTGCAGAATCTGAAGTATTAAAAAAGGATTGCATGCAATCTAAATCCTTGATTATATAATTCAAGATTCGGATTTAAATTTAATGCATGCTTTTTCAAAATCAGTATCTCTACAAAAAAATCCAATTTTAACACCGTCTCTACTTTATTAAAAATTAAAGGAGTAAACCCTGTTTAATATAAACAGAAGGAACATGAATATCTAAATAATTATCTTTATTTATTTTCTTTACTTCAGCTTGGGGAAATATTGAAGTATTTTTTCGCAAGTTGGTCTTGGACTGTTGGTGCCATAATTTTAAAAAAACTATGATTTTTATAGGTGTAGAATTAATATGATTAATCTTAAAATTAACCAACCATTAACAATTATTCTAACAAAATAAGAATCTTAAATTAAAATACTTTAAAACCATTAGAGTGCACAAAAATTTTTTTTTACTAATATGCTATTTACGCATAATTCTTCTAATCTAATTCTTAAAAACTTAAACAATTGTTTGGCAAAAAAAGAGTAAAGCGAAGAAAAAAAGAATGGTTTTACCGATTCATAGTCTCACAATTCATCAAGTAAGCAATATTGAGATTCTACTAAGAAAATAGAGATTAAGTATCTAGCGTTGTCATTTAATTAATCGGCTTTTAATCTTTTATTCCATAATAATAAACAATAAATACTGGCAATCTTAAGTGGATTAAAATTTGCACGGACCTGATTCTTTTGCCTCTATTTGATTATTATTGCCCAAAGATTTAAATAATCGATACATTGGTTATCAATAATTTATGAACTAATAGAATTTGGGAAATCTATCAAAATCCGATTTTCAACTTGCGTCAAGTTGTGTACAAAAGTTAGTGTATAAGAAGAGAGGGTACGCTTCCTCCAATGATACTGATGAATATACGAAAATGTTAGCACAAGGAGGCTATATTGTTGGCAAGATGGCCACTTTGCTGTATTCTAACGGAGTAGAAATTAACGGAAGTACAAAAGAATCCTTAAAACAGACAAAAGAATTACTTGACAAACATGATTCAATTACTTTGTTTGAGCCAGCATTTGAATCCAACCAAAGATTGGCAAGGATTGATATTTTTGTAAAAAAAGGTAAGAAGATCCAATTGATTGAAGTTAAATCTGCTTCACTGGATTCTCAAAATCTATCACAAGGATCTCCAAAACTAAAAAATTACGTAAACGACATTTCATTTCAATATACAATATTGAAAGATAAATTTCCTGATTGTGAAATAGAGTGTTTACTTCTGATGCCAGAAAAATCAATGAGAACTTCAATTGATGGATTAGCGGGGTGGTTTAGGCTAATAGAAAAACCCATTTCACAGGATGTACTGAATCACTCCCCTGAAGAAATAATCACGCAAGAAAAAAGTAGATTTCAGAAACCTGAAGTTGAGTTTTTGTATGAAAATGATCCTGAAAGAGAAAAATATATTGAGCTAATCAGAAAACAAGGTATTCTTAACTATTTAAATGTAACTGAATCTGTAAAAAAGTTGGAAGTAGAAATCAGATTAAAGGCTGAAAAATTCATTACTATTCTGAATAATGAATTATTAACTGATTCAACAGACTTTAAAATTTCAAAGGCTTGTAAATCTTGTGAGTTTTATGTTTCAAATGATCCTTCTTGTGGTTTTTTTGAATGCTGGAAAGAGACCACAAAATTTCCAAGTATTTTCAACTTGTATTATGGGGGTACAATTGGTTCAAATAATTATCTGAATGAATTAATTGAACGAGGGCAATATGATTTAGAAGCTATTCAGGCGGACCGTCTATGTAAAAATGATGGGATTTTGGGAGCCAGGAATGAAAGGCAATTGATTCAATTAGAAAACACAATGAACAATACAGAATGGTTTTCTGAATTAATGAGTTGTGAACTTGACTCATGGTCCTATCCGCTTCACTTTGTAGATTTTGAGACATATACAGGTGCGATACCATTTCATGCAGGAATGAGACCATATGAAATGATTGCATTTCAATGGTCTTGCCACACAATATTATCACCAGGCGCAGAATTAATCCACAAAGAATTTATTTCAACTTCTTCCGAATTTCCAAATTTTAGGTTCGCCGAGGAGCTGATGAAGCATATTGGTTTATCAGGAACACCTTTGATGTGGGCGACCCATGAAAATACAGTTTTAAGAACCATTTATTATCAAATGGATCAATTTGGATATCAAAATGCCCCTCTAAAAGATTGGTTGCAAAAAACCATCAAAGATAAGGATTTAGGGAATGAGGGCCGCTTCATTGATATGAATGCATTCACTCTAAATCATTATTTTCATCCTGAAATGCATGGTAGAACTTCTATTAAGAAAGTGTTGCCAGCAATTTGGAACAATAACCTATTTCTGCATGAAGTTCCCTTTTTTAAGAAATATTTAATTAGAGATTCTGAAAATAATATTTTAGACCCCTATGATACTCTTTACAACTTGGCCAATGATAAATTAAAAGAGATCACAGAAGATTTAGATATTCAATCTGAAGACGTTAAAGGGGGTACAGCTGCTATGAGGGCTTTTCATAGGATTCGTTTTGATGATTCCATTTCTCTAGATTATAAAGAAGAGCTAAAATGCCGGTTATTGGAATATTGCAAGCTAGATACAATGGCAATGGTAATTATTTGGTTTTACTGGAAAAATATAAAAACATTTAAATCTTCGAACATAATCAGTGATAATTAACGTAAAAATCTCCACTAAAATTTAGTTAAAGGATGGTTAAAAATGTTTGGTGTTTGAAAAGAATAGCTAGTAAAACAATAATATATTTAACACCACTTAATTGATATTAAAAACAACATTGTAACAGAATTAAAATTATAAACAATTATACTGAAAACTGGTTTAAGAGATGAAAAAACATTTGAAGAAAAATTTTAAGGATATGAAAGATGATTCAACCGATAAAAAAGCAAATGAAATTTGCTCCACATATCTAAATGAAAATAAAAATAAGGCATCTTCAGAAAAAGAAGATTTTGAAAAAGCATTGGATAGAGAATTTTTAAATCTATATATCGATTGGAAAAACATGGATAACAACTCGTAAAAAGAAAAAAAGTGTGTATTCTAATTGCTAATTTCAGGGGCAACTTACATTCTTACTTTTTTTTAAATTAGCTTTTTCTATCCAAATACTGCCAGATGATGCCCATCTACATCATATAATGGACTTCGGTGATTCTGAATATAAATGGCAGTCTGCTAAATACATTGAAATAGAGGTAATATATTTAGACCAAACTGGTGAGGAATTGTCTATATTTTTTGTTTTAAATGACGATGAGGTGGATATAAAACCAGATCAATTTAAAGTCAATAGGTAAAAGAAATTTCAT
>CAMBFY010000049.1 GCA_945865415.1 Sphingobacterium thalpophilum | reverse complement strand
ATGTTAAGGTTGTTAAACATTTCATAACCGAATTCAACAAGTAGCTGTTTTTGATTTTCGACTTTAGTACTTAAAAACCCTGGCTGTGGTTCAGCATAATATTGATCTTCCAGGGAACCATCTTCTCCTTTTCGGATGTAGTCAAGACGTATTTTTGTTGATAAACGGGGCATAGGATTATATTTTAGCCATACAGTAAGTCTGTCTGCATTTTGACCGATCCAGTCGCCCATTAAGTAGTTTTGATTGGTATAAGTTTGTGCAGGAATTAAGTTCTGGTAAACAAATGGATTAATTCTTGTGTATTCCGTTCCAATAGTCAGGTAAGGGAATAAAAGATCAGTAATTGATGCGCCGAAATTAAATCCAATCTGATTTCGACTCTTACTTCTGTTAAAAACCTCGGAAGCTCTTATTTCGTCAATAAAGAGTGTAGTGTACACATGCATCCCTTTTACGTGATTTCTTGAACTTGCCTGAAAAAAGAATTGGCCATTAGAGCCAGAATTGATCCTGTATCTGCTTGAGATTTGATCATAGGCTTTAAATAGTACAACAGGTATCAGGTATCCGATATCCATTTTGTCGCTATAAATGATAGATTCACCTATACTTAATGATAAACCTTTTACCGGGAAGAAACTCAGGCTATGAGTTGCCATAAATTTAGACACATAGAGCTCGCGGTTACTACCATAAATAGTATTTCCTTTCGGAGAGCTTCCGGCAGAATCTAAAATTGCAGATTGCAGCCATGTATGTGAATAATTAAATTTAAGCCATTTTAATGGTTGATAATCAAATCGGATAAAGGGATAAGCAGGTGCCTTATCCGACATCACCAGTCTTCCATTTTCACCATAACCCCACAATAACTGGTCATTTCCTAAACTGACAGATCCATTCTTAAATTCATAGGCGACACTGGCCCTTAAATTACTGTAGGTCATTAAACGGGCATCTTTTCGAACATTTTCGAATCTTACAATCCCGGTTTCATTACTAAATTGTTTAATCGTATCAATTCTGGTTCCTCTTTCGGTTACATCCGTAAAAAATGTCTGAAAAGTAATATTTTTATTGATATGCCCCCATAACTGCCACCCATTTCTTATAGTGAAGATATTTTTACCTTCACCCTGAGTCGTTTCCATTCCCAATGTTGGTTCAAGTCTTATTTTAAGATCACCTTGATCAACTGAAAAAGCCCTCCAACGCTTGTAAGCATCTTTCTTGAAAAAAATGGTACTGTCAACTCTCTCTGTATTGAATTCACTATATTCTTGCATATAATAGCTCAATTCCTGTTTTTCAATGGATGATAACTTGTGTATGGAATCTTTAAGTGCAGACAGGTTAAATGCAATTTCCTTTCTGCTCATCGGAAGTATAAAGTCTGTAATTTCAATATTTCCCTTCTGAGCCTGCCTCGACAGGAAACTATTGATTGGAAGTTTCGGATTTTCCCAAATTATTTGAGCCTGAACATTGCTAATGGATGATAGAACAATGCATAACAGAATTAAGGCGCAATATAATGTCTGTTTCCTAAAATTAATAAGCATTCTGATCTCCTTTTATAGTAATAATTACTGTCTGTAATACAATCTGACAATCCATCCAAAATGTCCAGCTATGGATATAATAGAGATCATAATTTACTCTTCTCTGCATAGAACCCGGAGCAGAGGTTTCACCTCGGCAGCCATTTACCTGTGCATATCCTGTAATACCCGGTTTAACAAGATGGCGAAGCATGTAACGATCTACATTTTGAATGGATGAAATGTTAAGAGGAGTTACATGTGGTCTTGGGCCAACTACTGACATATTACCTTTTAGGACATTCCAGAATTGAGGTAATTCATCGATATTCCACTCTCTAAGAAATTTACCTAAGGGAGTTATTCTCTGGTCATTTTTAGTAGCCTGCATAAAATCACCATTCGCATCAATTTCCGGACTTCCATTGTACATGGTTCTAAATTTATAGCAAATAATTTTTTTATTGTTTAAACCCCATCTTTCCTGTTTAAAGAATACAGGCCCATTAGAAGTAAATTTTATCAACAATGCTATGATTGGCATGAACCACCATCCGATCAATATAAAAAATAATAAAGAAAATAGTAAGTCAAAAAACCTTTTCAATAATTTATTAGGTAAGCGATCCTGGGGCAGGGATCTAAAATTAATAACAGGTAAAAGTCCTATAGTATTAATGCTGATGTTACTTGCTGCATATAAATAAAGGTCAGGGATCAATCTTACTCGTTTTGCATGGAAATCACAAGCCTCAATACAAGCACTAATTTGTTGATGTTGAGCATTCGGTAAGGCAATAATTACCTCATCAACAGTAGATTCTTCAAGTATTTTATTGATATCACTAACTTTTCCAAGATATTTACATCCGTTAAGTTTAGTGTTTTCGTCATCTAAAAATCCTATACATTTATAGCCATAATAGGTGTGCAGATTGATGGTATCATAAAAATCTTTTGCTGCTGGTGTAGAACCTACTAGGATGATCCGTTCCTGAAGTCTCCCGCTATAAAAAATGCTATGCAGATATTTTCTAAACAGGTATTTGAACGAAATAATTAACGTAAACAGCACTGGAAAATAAACAAGAAGGAAGTTGTTACTTAACTCAATTTTATTGCGGAAGAAAAATAAACAGGATGTTAAGGTTATTGCAAAAATTATCAGCGTAACCAGTACATATATGATTTCTTCAGCGAACTTATTTGACCGTAAATCTCTTGAAAGACCCGAAATCTGTGCTGCACTGTACCAGGCAATAATTGAAAGCAGTAGAAAAATATAAACAAAAGATTCCTGACCGGAGTTGATATGGCCTATGGTTAGATACTCTGCTATCCAAAAAGAAAGGATAAGTAGCGGGGTATCAATTAAATATCTGAATCCGTTGTATAAAAAATAAGGTCTCGTCATGAGAATTATTTTTTTGATTTTGGATTGTACAAATCTATCATAGCATTATGATAGCTTGTTGTGACACAATCCCAGTTATACTTATCTGTCAATCCTGAACTCACAACAGATCTTAATTGATTTATTAATAATTCATCTCTCTCAAGATTATTCATGCTTGTTTGGATAGAACCCGTATTTTCCTCAAATAATAAGCCAAATTTACCATTTGTTAACATTTCACGGTTAAAACTTGTATTTAACGCAAGTATAGCACAATTATTGGACATAGCTTTAAGCATTGCAGGGTTTGTGCCGCCAAATTTATGACCGTGTATATAAGAAAAGCAATTCTGATATAAGGACATCAGTTCGTCATTATCGCGAACATAGCCGATAAAATGTACTTTATCACCAGCAAGTTTTTTAAGATCATCTGCATATTTATCGCGATATGGAACGTCACCAACAACCACTAATTTTTTTACAGATGAGGAATTAAGATATGCTTTAATAATCAGATCTGCGTTGTTATCAGGAATTAATCGTCCTACAATCAGGTAATATTCGTCAGGAATTATATTAAACCGATTCAGCAGCGATGGGTCTGTTTTTTTAAATGGAGGAGCACCATAAGCAATTACAATTGAATCCTGATTGAATTCCTGTAGGTAAACATCCCGCATTGCATCAGCATCCGTAATGATGAGATCATATAATTTTGTTGCAAGTCTGGCTGCAAAGCGAAAATATATCGCACCAAGACCTTTCCATTTAGGCCTTAACCATTCTAATCCATCAACATTGATGATAGTTTTTTTGCCGGTGATTTTTGGAATCCAACCCATTGGTCCGGCAGCCAGGTTAACTACAAGTATAATATCGCAGCGGCTAAAAGTTGCATGTATAATAGATAGAAAGGAATGAATTATCTGATTGAGAGATTTTGTTTTTACAGTAGGAATGTAGTAAAGGTGAATTCCATTTAATGTTGCAGGCTTTTCAGTAAATAAATTTGCCTGACAATAGACGTAAACATCCACGTCTTTTTTTACAAGTCTCTCTCCGAGCTCTTTAACAAAGGTTTCAAAACCGCCATAAACATAGGGATATCCCCTGGTACCAATAATGGCTACTTTCATTCAATAATTAATCATTTTCCGCAGAAACCGGGATGTTTCTATTTAATGCTATTGTTAAAATGAAACCCTAAATATCCCTGTTAATAGCTTTGACAAAAGTATTTAATTTATTCTAAAATATTGGAATTAAAAGGATTATACAACATTGCTGGCGCAGGGGTAATGTCCTTAATTATTATTGAGAGGTTCCCACTTTCTTGGGAATGACAAATAGTGAGTGAGGTGTAGGGAGATTCCAGCTTTTGCTGGAATCGAAATGCGGAGCCGTACGATAAATGATTTAGCCCTTCGAAAAATTTTTGTCTTTAGTTGTTTCCCTTTGGTCGGTGTTATGGCTGTACCAGGGCCCTCAAATAGCCTTACTAATTTCCTCATAAAGCCTCAGAATATTTTCCTCATGAAGATCCAAACTGAAGTATTTTTCTATCCTTTCCCTTGAACAATTTCCAAATAATTTAATGCTTGAAGGATCATTCAAGAAAAGCTCGATTTTATTGGCGAGATCTTCTGCATTTTTATTGTCAAACAAATAACCATTTTGATTATTAGCAATTTGTTCTGTTGTTCCGCCGGCATTTGAGCCAATTACCGGCAAACCTAAACTCATGGCTTCCATGATTACACCTCCAAAAGGTTCAGGCTCGCCCGATGGCAAGACAAAAACATCAAATAATTTATAATAAGGAAGTGGATTAGTTAAATGACCCAGAAAATGTATCCGGTCTTCAAGTTGGTATTTTTCAATAAGTGCTGTTATATTTTCTTTTTGCCATTCATACCCCGGAACATAATCACCGATTAATATTGCCTGGATATTTTTTCTGGTTCTTTGACTTACAATTCCAATGGCTTCAATCAGATATTCCTGACCTTTTCTGATAAGCCTGATTCTTGAAGTACAACCCAGTACCAGTTCTGCTTGATTTAGACTTTGTCGAAGGTCTTCTGGAATAGAAACTTCTGCTGAAATTCGTGGGATCTCAAAACCATTATAAATGCTCATTACCTTTTTATGTTCATGGAATTGATCAGCCATGGTCTTTGACACACACACCACTTTATCCGAAAAACGGGTTATATAGGCTGAGTAGAATGGCCAGAACCTTTTGAAATCTCCAAACCATTCTCTAATGTGCCAAATGTGTTTTCGTGCCGTAATTCTGGCGGCCATAGCCGGAGCCGGTACTACTCCCGAATTGGTATGAATAATATGGATATCGTATTTCAGAATAATTTTTCTGATGAAAATTAGATTTCTGATAAATCTTAATAGGGTTGACACGATATATTTTAACCTGAAAGAATTACGTGTGAAAATATAAAGATCTTCATTCAAAAGAATCCTGTCGGCAGGTATTATAGCCTTTAGTTCTGCAGACAAGCTACCTGAATCTGGCAATAAAACATATACCTTATAATTCACGTTGAGGATACGAACCAGTTTAATCAACGATCGGCTTGCTCCGTACATATCAGCACTGTGACCAACCATTAGTACGTTAGCACTCATTACTTAAATCCGAATTTAGTTTCATGTTGTCTGTACCACTCCAAAAAGCAAAAAATATTCCAGACTAAACGGTAATTTGTTCCTGGCATTTGTTTTTTTGAATTATTCCATAATGTAAGAACCATATCTGAATTCAGATATGGATTGTTTTTAAGGTTTTCTTCAGAAAATAAATAAGAGGAAAGCTCGCTAAGGCTGGAATTAATCCATTGAAGCTTTGGAGTTTCAAATCCCTGCTTTGGACGGTTTGATATCAGCTCTGAAACAGTTGCTGGCAATTTCTTCTTTAACAATTGTCTCAGATAGTTTTTCGACTGAAACAGAGGTTTATTAAAATGGGAAGATGATTTAAGTACTTCTTCAACCAAATGATGATCTAGAAATGGGGTGCGGGCTTCAACGCTGCAGGCCATCATCATCCGATCTGTCTTTACCAACAGGTCGTCTGGTAACCATGTAAGCAAATCGAGCATAAGACTTGACTCAAGTTTTCCTGATTTTTTTCCGAAGTCCTGAAGGAAACCATTAAATTGTTGAGTGTAATCTCCGGTATTTTTTAAAGAATCCTTTAGGTAATTGCGACTTAATTCAGGACTTAAAATGGAAGTCCACCGAGAAACGCCCGTGTCGATTTTGAAGGATTCAATACTCCTTAATTTATTCCTGATCCTGTCAAATTTACGAACTCCTAGGTCCGAAATAGTTTCTAGTAACACATTCGCTGCACTAAATGGCAGTTTTCCTAACAGGTAAAAATATTTTTCGTAACTATAATGATCGTATCCATGAAACAGTTCATCTGCTCCTTCTCCAGAGAGCACGACTTTAACATGCTGGGAAATTGATTTAGCAATCAAATAAGTAGGTATAATTGCTGAATCACCGAGTGGCTGATCGGCATGATAAATAGCACTAGAGAAATTTTCAACCGAAATATCTTCCAGTCTTAGACTTACCAAATCAAGGTCTAGAGATTCAGCAACTTTTTTTGCAAATTCAGATTCATCAATGGATTTATCTGTAAAACCAACATTAAAGGCCTTTACTTTTTTACCAGCTAATTGGTGCATATAACAAGCGAGAAGGGAAGAATCTATTCCTCCGCTCAGGAGCAATCCAATATCGACATTAGCAACCAGTCTATATTTTATACTTTGTTCGATTAGGCTGTCAATCTCCTCAATCTCAATTAGTTCTTTTCGCTGTCCAACACAGTCGAATATATTCCAGTAAGTAATAGTTTCCCCAAGGTTTTTGCCAAGGCTATACCTGTATACGTTCGCCGGACTGATTTGCCTAACCTTCTTGTAAATGGTACATTGACCCGGAATATATTGAAGGGAAAGGAAATTTAACAGGCTTTCCTCGTCAATATCAAGTACTATTTTTTTGAAAGCATGAAAAAACTTAATTTCTGATGAAAATAGTATAAGCTCTTCATTTTCAAACATAAAAAGTGGCTTTTTACCTAATCTGTCACGAGCAAAAACAACTTGCTTCTCTTTGCGATCATAAATAACCAGAGCAAACATCCCTCTAAGTACCTTGCAAAAATTTTCTCCATATTGACTGTATGCTGCCAGGATAACCTCAGTATCGGTCTCGGTTCTAAAAATATGGCCAAGCTTTTTCAGATCTGATTTTAGTTCCTCATAATTGAATATCTCACCATTAAAAACAATTACATATCGTTCACAGGAAGATTGAAATGGCTGATTACCATCAGAAGAAAGATCAATAATTGATAAGCGTCGATGGCCTAAGCAAATTCCATCTTCCATCCATACTCCTTTATTATCCGGGCCACGGTAAACCATTTGGTCAAGGGCATGGTTGATTGGATCAAAATAATCTGAACGAACGTTTTTTATATCTTTTTTTGAGATTATACCAATAATGCCACACATATCAGATTATTCTAAATTGGTCATAGCCAGAAAACTAATTACGGCTTTTTATGACTTTTGCCGGCACCCCACCAACTATGCTGTAAGGAGGAACATCTTTGGTGACAACACTTCCTGCTGCAATTACCGATCCACGCCCTATGGTAACCCCCGCGAGAATTACAGTGTTTGCAGCAATCCAGCAATCGTCTTCTATTTTCACAAATTCACGTTTTACTCCTTGTTCTTTTATGCTAAGATCTGGATTGTCGAATAAGTGATTTTCGGCGTAAATACTCACTCTTGGCGACATCATCACATTGTCTCCAATTTCAATGAAACCTGAACATCCAATATATGAATAAGGCCCTATACTTGAGTTGTTTCCGATTTTAAGGCCCTCGCCAATTGCAGAGCCATAAATATTCGTCGGTCTGATGATAGCATGTTTACCGATTGTTACACGGTCACCTGCTATAATTCCACGATAGGTCATGCAATTTACCTCAGCATAATCCTCAACTATAAAATCTCTTCCAACACTGAGGTGCCTGGCGTAACGTATAGATGCTCCTTTACCAACTAATACCCATCCACTTGAACGTTTGAAATACAGACGTTGAATCATTCCGCGGAGGTAAAAGAAAGATAGTCGGTATAAGGTCGTCAGAATATCATAGTTCTTCCATTCAGCTGGGAAACGGTCTACAATAAACTTGTATCTGCGGAAGAATCCTGTTTCTGAACTCATAAGGTTTAAGCAAAACTATGATTAAATTTTGAATTGCGGGAAAGATGCGCATCAAAATAACCTATAAAAACTTAATAAGTGAACAGGAAGAC
This sequence comes from Sphingobacterium thalpophilum, assembly GCA_945865415.1. Taxonomy (GTDB): domain Bacteria; phylum Bacteroidota; class Bacteroidia; order Sphingobacteriales; family Sphingobacteriaceae; genus Daejeonella; species Daejeonella thalpophilum_A. The sequence continues at coordinate 5,879 of CAMBFY010000049.1, read as the reverse complement.
TACAGTAAATAGTTCAGTAAAAGAATGATTTAATAAGAACTCGGGGAATTAAGATGTGAATAGCTTAGTTCATATTCTATCATATTCTCTATAATAGAGTTAAGTCCGAGTTTAGCTTTCCAATTTAATTCTCTGTTGGCTTTCCCTGGGTCAGCCCTGCCAATTTGTAAATCAGTTGGTCTTCTGAGTACTTCGTCAATTACCAGATGCTCCTCCCAATTCAAATTCAGAGCTTTGAAAGTCAAATCAATGAATTCCTTAAGTGTATGGCTTTTACCGGTAGCGATTATATAATCTTTTGGTTGTTCCTGCTGCATCATTAACCACATAGCCTCTACATAATCAGGGGCCCAGCCCCAATCGCGTTCTATGTTGATATTCCCCAGACTAAGTTTATCCAATCTGTTTCTGTGAATTTTGCAGGCTGCAGATATAATTTTTTTGGTTACAAAGTGTTCAGGTCTTAAGGGCGATTCATGATTGAACAATATACCTGTACAGGCATAGAGATTATATGCTTCCCGATAATTGTCTATTTGCCAAAAGGCAGTAGCCTTTGCAATGGCATAAGGGCTTCTTGGATGAAAAATGGTGTCTTCAGTTGCAGGAATAGTACTATCTCCAAAACATTCACTTGAACCGGCATTGTATAATTTGATAGGAAGATTGCTAAATTTTACTGCTTCCAAAAGATTTAAATTTCCAGTGCTAATACTTTCATGGGTTTCATGGGGCTGATCAAAAGATAAACGGACAGAACTTTGTCCTGCGAGATTATAAACTTCGTCTGGTTTAATCTTATTGATACATTCAAGGGTATTACCAAAATCAGTAATATTTATAGAGAGCAATTTGATTTCGTCCTTTATTCCTAGTTTTTTAAGATTAATAAAAGGGGAAGTTTGCGCATCACGGGAAGCTCCGTATACGGTATAACCTTTTTCCAGTAAAAATTGAGCCAGGTAAGAACCATCTTGTCCAGAGACCCCGCAAATTAGAGCTTTCTTCAAGGATTTAATTTATGTCTAATATTCTAGTGGAATACGCTGTTAATATTTTATAATTTACGAAAATGCTAATTTTTATTGAGAGATGAATTAAAAGTTTTTATTAATTCTGCTGCATTCTTTTCCCAGGAAAAGTGCTTTAATCGTTCGCTTCCCTTTCTGATTAGCTCAGACTTAAGTTCATCATCCTCAATAAGGGTCTTAATTTTATTACTTATGTCTTCAATATTGAAGGGATTGAAACATAAAACTGCATCACCACCAACCTCCGGGAGGCAGGTATTATCAGATACAATTACAGGTAGCTGGTGATGAAAAGCTTCAAGGACCGGAACCCCAAAGCCTTCATTAATTGAGGGAAAAGCATATATTTCGGCATACTTGTAAAAATATGTCAAATCCTGATCACTGGCATAACCCGGGGTGATCACAAATTCGCGGAGGTTTAATCTTTCAATAACTTCATAAATTGCGGCGCTATCGTCCATGTCACTTTTCGGACTTGGCTGTCCAACAAGGATTAGCGAATAATCTTTATGCCCTGAGAGTCTCAACAATTTAAAGGCCTCAATCAGCCGAACTAAATTTTTTCTTTTCTCGAGAGTACCTACATGCAAAATAAATTTTGAGGTCGGGATAGTGAAAGTTGGAGTGTATCCCGGTTCGGGCTCGGCTACGGCCATTTTTTTAGGTGCAAGGTGGATGGCCTTGATTTTCTCCCGATTTATACCTGTGAATTGGGCAATTCTGTTTCTGGTATACTCTGTAATCGTAATGATGACCGGCGCTTTTTTTGCAGCATTCACTCCAAAAACCTTAAATAATTTGAGCCATTGCGCATTATAGTGACTGGAATATTCAAAGAAGAAGGCGTCATAAAATACAGGTATGGCCTTGAATCCTGGGGTGAAATATGGGATAAAATAATCTGTGCAAAATAGAATATCACATTTGTTAAGGTTTGCTTTAATTGGAAGCATAATCTGTTTCCAAATGATAAATCGTATATGCTCAATCAATTTAAATAGTTTAAATTGACCGGTATAAACCGGAATTGAAGTGTCAAAAAAAACAAATTCACAATCATATTTACCACTCTTAAATTGATTATATATTTCTTCCAGATAAGTTTTTGAGCCTGTCTTTGCAATTCTAAGGTCACGAATGTCAAGTCCGACTCTTATTTTTTTTGACATAGATTGCTAAAATTCATGTGCTGTAAAATTAATTTAATTATCAGGATTTTTAGCTTGTTAAATTTTTTCCTCAGGTACATCAATAATTTCGGATTTACGACCTGAAATCATATTTACAAATATTCCGGATAAGAACCAGCTGACATAAGAAATGTAAACTGAAGACTCAAGTTCTGAAGTAAAAAGCGGGATAATAAATCCGATCTTCATTAAAAGCAGGCTTAAACAAACTTGTCTTTCTTTGCCCTTTAAATAAGGGTACCACTTCCAGCAATTTTTGATAAAGTATATATGCATCCAAAGGTAAAGCAATAAAGTAGCCAATCCTGTTTGTACTCCAATTACAATATATTGATTCTCCCCACCGGTAGTATCGCCTAAACTACCCGCAACTCTACCAGACTCACCAAGTCCTAAGCCAAAGGGGTTGCTTGCAATCGCTTCAATACCTTCAACCCAGGCGAGCACATGCCCCACACTTGAAGGATTTGTAAAGGTGATTGTTTCATAAATATATTCGTATAAATCAGGGTTTATTACAAGCATGAAAAATATAAAATACACAGCTAATGCTAAAAAGCCGGTGTATATAATATTTAAAAGTGATTTTTTCTTTGTGATCAATGCATAAAAGAAAATCATTATGAAGTAGCTGGCAAGTGATGATCTTGATAATGCGAAAAATATAGAAAATTGAGTTGCGATGATAGCCACAATACCCAGGGCATCAACTTTGATCTTGTTGTCATCGCTTGTATAAAGACCAGCAAGTATTGCAAGCGCTAATAAGGTAGACGCAGCAAACTCAAGCGGGTTTGCAAAAAAGCTGGCAAATCTTCTAAGCCCATTTGAGGCTTCAAATGTCCAGGTAAGACCATAATTGCCGGTTGCTTCCTGATTAAAATAATAGAAGTTAAAATCGGCATATCCTGTCAGGGTTTGGAAATGTTGGTCAATGATGATTTCCAACAAAAGTATTGCTGCGGCTGCAATGAAAACAGCTAAAATATAATGAAAGTACTTGCTTATGTAAATACGTGCGGGGTCAAAAATGCGACCAGCAAAGTAAATAAATGTAAAAAAACTCGAACTTTTGAATGCGACCAGCTTATCCCCTAAACTATACTGGCCAATCGGTAAAAAAACATAAAGCAGAGTATAAATAAAATATGCCAGAACCACGTAATCTATATTTTGAAATCTGATTCGGCTTTTCATCTCCCATAATCCAATCCCAAGGGTAATTAAGATGAGCACTTCCTTAAAGGGTTGCATAATAGGTACTATGTTTGCAAAACCGGATTGTAGAGCAACTGAAAGACTTGTCGTGTAAATAGGAAGACCAACGATCAGAAATATCAAAACACCTTGTCTATTCCTCGAAATCAGGTTTTTAAGTGCAATAAAAAAGGCAGAGAAATAAATGAGCGGGAATATGAACATTCGTACCTTGTATAATATTGATTAAGTTTTGATGACCTCTAACAGATAATCCTGTAAAAATATATGAATTATTGATTCAGGACTAAATTATATGATATGTTTTATTTGCTTGTAGTTTTTGCAGTTTTTCTGGCTTTTAATTTTTAATTGTGTCTCTTCTTGGCGAATAAATTATTAACCTATTTTTGTCAGCATAATGATAAATAAGAACATAATAATTGCTGCTCTGGCAAGGGACTGTGAAGAATCTTTAAGGACTAATATTCCCTTGATTGAGGAATTAAGGTCTCATTTTTCATGGTCACAAGTTGTAGTGGTTGAAAATGACAGTAAGGATGGAACTAAGGGATTATTAAATGATTGGAAGATAAATTTCAATGACGTTACTATAATTTCTAAGGATTTTGGAACTAAAACTATTCCTGATAAGAGTAATTTAATAAAAAACCCCTACACTTACTATCAACGGATTGTTAAAATGGTTTCTTACAGAAACCTCTATTTGGATCATATCAATGAAATTAAACACCCGATCGACCTGATTATTATTATTGATATTGATGTAATAGAAATCTCTTTAACAGGTTTGATCAACGTAATAAATTCTTTTGATGACAAAACCGGAGCTGTTTTTTCAAATGGCATGAGTGTGATGAATACTCCATTTGGCTTATCAGAAATTTATTATGACACATTCGCAGTGCGGGAATATCCTTTATTGAATGAATTTAGCTATTCACCAGAGTCTCTAGCCAAGACTTTTAAGTCTATTAATAGAAACCTTAAAAAATTGCCCCTTTACAGCATCATTTCTGCTTTTGGCGGTGTTGGTATTTATAATTATTCTGCAATTAAGGATTTACGATATAGAACAGATCTAAATCCTGTAGATCAGCAGGAAGCTATTTGTGAACATATTCCTTTTAATCAGGAAATCATTAAACGTGGTTTCAAAAATTATATAGCCAGAGATTTTCAGGTTATTTATCAAAGGCATAACTGGATTTTGATTATTAAGCTTGTATTGCCTATAAAAGTTTTTAACTTTTTGCATCCCATTTTATTGAAATTCAAAAAAGAATAAGCTCTTTCTCCTCAAGACAAAGCAAAGCCAGATAGCTAATCAATTGTTTTATACTTCCGCAGAATACCTGAACCCTCTGTAAGACGAAAGGAGCTCCTTATCACTTAGCAAATAATTTTTTTCTTTTCTTCCTAAGAAATAAAAACCACTTGCGGCGTCTATTGTGCCTTTGCTTTTATTCAAGATAATATCAAAGTATTTAATCCAAAAGAATAAAAATGTTCCTCCATAACTTAATATGCGGTCGATCTTCTTGCTGTTTGCAAAACTTGTCAGAAAATATTTTAGTGACCAGACTAAGGCAGACCCGGCCCCGGCAACTACACCACTGTTGATTTCATTAAATTTCCTGAACATACGTCTGTGACCTAAGTGCGTGAACCTGAGGAAATCGTATTTCCCTCCATGAACCTGTTGCATAAAAGGCGTTTCAGCGTAAATCAGTCCATTGTTCTTCAGGACACGGTGCATTTCTCTGACGCATAAAAATGGATCAAGTACATGTTCCAGGACTGCCTGGGCAATAATCAGATCAAAGCATTCATCAATAAAAGGAATTTCATGGGCGTCACAAATTACTGTGGTATTTGGACCATATGAAACATCGGTTTCGACAATGAGGTCATTACTGTCTAACATATTTTTCAAATGTTTGATGCCTACACCATCAACACTTCCTCCTAAAATTAAAATCCGTAGTGGTTTTTGACCTTTTAATAATTCAGAAATTTCAAGATAATTTTTTTCGCTGACATCGTTATAAGTGATATCAGGCTGTATCTTTTTAAGAAATCGGGTTAAGCCACTATTATAAGTTTTGAAGAATATATCACCTTCGCTCTCAAAATCTTTTTGTTCGAAAAGGTCATTTAAAGGATTAATTAAAACAGGAATCTTATTATAAACCGGGTAATTAGCATTGCAGGTATCGTTTGTGCATTTGAATCCTTCGGTAGTTTTTTCTAATGAATTCTTACAAGCAGGACAGACGATGATTTGTGATAGTGCGTAGTTATCCATTGGAAATTATTGAGATTCTGTAGATGAGGTTTTATGAATTCCAGCTTGGATTAAAATCAAAATGGTCAGGATGCAATGGTTTTGGTGGCCCGTTTAACTACTAGTTTTTCAACAGTCGATCTTATTCCT
>CAMBFY010000048.1 GCA_945865415.1 Sphingobacterium thalpophilum | reverse complement strand
AAAAAAAGATACAGGCAATACTTTTTACATCCTAGATGAGCCTACAACTGGTCTGCATTTTGAAGATATCAATGTGCTTTTGGGTGTTTTAAACCGCTTGGTTGATCATGGAAATACAATACTTGTGATAGAGCACAACCTGGATGTGATCAAGGTAGCTGACTGGGTCATCGATCTTGGTCCGGAGGGTGGTTCGGGCGGCGGACAAATACTTTACGAAGGCATACCTGAAGATTTGATGAAAGTAAAGAATAGCCATACCGGGAAATTTCTTGCATTGGAGATGGGAGCTTCTGTATAAGCTGTCATTAACCAACCGTCATTTCGAATAATAGAATTTAAGAAATCAGGTGAGAACGAGTGGATTTAGCGCAAAAAAAAGCTAAGGAGCTGAACCTGATTATCCTGTTAAAAAACCAGTATACCTTTATTGCTTTACCTGAAGGCGATATCCTGATCAACCCTACCGGAAATCCAGCCATGGCTGTTGGAGGAATGGGTGATGTGCTAAGCGGAATGATTGCTGCGTTTTTAGCACAAGGATACACCGCAAAAGAATCTGCAATTCTAGCCACTTATATTCATGGAAAAACCGGAGATGTATTAAATCAGGAGATGGGAATGTACAGTATTCCTCCAGGGCAGCTAACAGTCCTGCTACCGGAAATAATTCAAAGGTTTTGTGAGACTCTTTGATTAAAACGGAAATTCTTATTAAAATTCAAAAAGATGCTTTTCTGCATGATATGAAGAACGAACAAGCGGTCCGCTTTCAATGTATTTGAAACCCATCTCTAGTCCGCGGGATTTATATTTAGCAAACTGATCAGGAGTAATCCAATCCACAACCGGATGATGATTTCTGCTTGGCTGAAGATATTGTCCCAGGGTAAGGATATGTACTCCTACTTCAAGAAGATCAGCCATAGCTTCATAAACATCCTCTTCAGTTTCTCCCAAACCCAGCATGATACCTGATTTAGTACGTAAATCAGCTTCATTAATGCGACGAAGGCATTCTAAACTACGATCATATTTGGCTTGAATTCTTACTTCCTTCGTTAGGCGGCGGACTGTTTCAAGGTTATGTGAAACCACCTCTGGTTTGGTTGCCAACACCCTGTCAAGATTTTCCCAAATACCCCTGAAATCTGGAAGCAGGGTTTCAAGTGTAGTTCCAGGACTTTCTGTACGTATAGTATTTATAGTTTCCGCCCAAATTGTTGAGCCGCCATCTTTCAAATCATCACGATCTACAGAAGTTATAACACAATGCTTAACCTGCATTAAGCGCACCGAATTAGCTACACGATTAGGTTCATCAGTATCCACGGCAAGAGGCCTTCCAGTTGCAACTGCACAAAAAGAACATGACCGGGTACAGATATTTCCCAAGATCATAAACGTAGCAGTTCCGGCACCCCAGCACTCCCCCATATTGGGACAATTACCGCTTTCACAAATAGTATGAAGCTTATGGGTATCAACCAGACTTCTTACATGAGCATACTCCTTACCTACAGGAAGCTTAACACGAAGCCAGTCTGGCTTACGCTGCACTTGATTAACTGGAATAACCGGTAATTCAATCATGAAACAAAAGTAAAGAATTTTAATAAGAATTTTGGCGAGCTGAGTCTGAACGCTTTTTTTGACATAAAACTGTATTTCATGCGGGGTTTTTAGTCTTTGATAAGGATAATCAACAATTTATTTATTTTTGATAAAAGAATTCAAAAAATGGCGACTATAGAAACTATCTACCAGGGCGAACTAAGAACTCAGGCGACACATGTTTATTCAGGCAATAAAATCATTACCGATGCTCCCCTTGATAATCAGGGCAAAGCAGAGGCATTTTCACCAACTGATTTGATGTCGGCTTCCTTAGGTAGCTGTATGTTCACAATTATGGGAATAGCCGCAAGGGAGCATGGAATTGACATTGATAATAGCAGTTGTTCAATCACTAAAATAATGGCTGCGGATCCGAGGAGGGTCAGTGAAATTCAAATAATCTTCAATTTCCCCGATATAGTTTACACCGAAAAGCAGCGTGCTATTTTAGAAAGATCAGCAAGAAATTGCCCGGTTGCCAAAAGTCTGCACCCGGATTTGATTCAGCGTATAGAATTTAACTTTAAGGATCAAGCTACGTAGAAAATTAGTTTAGCTTTAATCTTTCAACCTAACCAATCTGTTCTGCTAAATCTTCTGCAGAAATTTCGCTATGAGATGTTTCGTAGATGCATTCACCATCTTTTATCAAAAGAAGTTGTGGAGATTCATGATGTACTTTAAATGTCGTTTCTATTGCATTTGAGATATCCCGGTAACTAATCAGATCAAGATAATACAAAGGAGTTCCATTCGGTATTTCAGCCCAGTCGTGCTCAAATCTTTTTTTAGCCATCATACTTACCGAACATCGGGTGCTATGCTTAAAAATAACACTATAACCTTCAGCGTTAATGATATTTTGTAATTGCTCTTGGCTGTTAAGTTGGATCCAGTTCATAGTTTTAATACTAGTTATATTAGCGCTCAAATCTAATAGAACAAAAGACCAGGGAAGTCAAAGTCTGGTAAAATTGAAAATTTTAGGAAATTTTAGGATTAACGCCTTGATTTTGGATAAGTACCATAAGCAGGGCAAAGCTTTGAAGAACATGCCTGAAATACAGTTGTGGCTATGAATAAGGCTATTATACCTATAATTACTTTTTTCATGCTTACAGTTTTTTTTAAAATTATTGATTATAATTTAATATTCAAATAAATATTATTGAGAGGCACTGGCCTGCACATCTGCCATTATTATTGCAGTAACTGCTGCCTCTTCACCCTTATTTCCATGCTTTCCTCCTGCTCTGTCATTTGCCTGTTGCTGGTTATCTGTCGTTAAAACGCCAAAAATGACAGGTTTGTTGTGTTTAATTGAAACATTTACCAGTCCGTTTGCTACTGCATTACAAATAAAGGTGAAGTGCGGCGTTTCACCCTGAATTACACAGCCTAAACATATTACCGCATCCAGCATTTTAGAAGAAAGTAAAATATCAGCGCCACTGGTTAATTCGAAACTGCCGGGAACCTGAACTGTACAAATATTGTCTTCAAGAACTCCATTATTTAACAGAGCAGAACAAGCTCCGTTATACAAGGCAATAGTGATTTCTGCATTCCACTGGGCAACTACAATACCAATTCTGAATGCTTTACCTGAAGGAACTTCTACATGTGAGAAATCAGACAGGCTTTTTAAAATGCTGGCCATGCTCTTATATAATAAATGGTTTTAATTGTAATATACGATAACAACCATTAAAAACGTTTTATCTATAGTTTTGCTTCAGACCGAGCGATATAGGCATCCACTGAGGCAGCCTCTACACTTTCAGGATAATCGGTCTTGATTTTCTTGTAAGTTTCAACCGCTGATTTGAATTCTTTTTGTTCCTCGTAAACCAATCCCAGCTTTTTAAGAAAAAGCGGACTCGTAAAGGTATTCTTATTTTTGTCAGCAGCTTTCTTGTAGAAAGTAATGGCTTTGTTATACTCCTTTAATTCACTGTAAGCATCCCCAAGCATTCCTAGAACTAAAGGATCAATTACCGGGCTACCGGTGCTGCTATATTTCCCAAGAGCATCAACAGCTTTTTGATACTCACCTTTCTGAAGGTAAAGACCTCCAAGGTAAGCATTGGCCAAATTCGCAGATTTAGTACTGGAATATTCACCAGCTATTTTTTCGAATCCGGGATACGAGCCATCACCCTTAATTGCTCTATCTTTCAGAGAATCTATTGCTACATATTCTTCTGCCTTAAACATCTCGTTGGCTGCCTTTTCAGCCCGGGGCGCCAGGTAGAAGTTTTGGTAACCGAAATATAATAGCACCAAAGCAATAATAGCTGCACCAATAACGGCTAGGCTTTTTGCATTTTCCTGAACAAATTTGCTTGTGTTCCCTAACTGATTATCAGTTTCTGTTACGTTATCTTTTTGATCTTTTGACATTTGTATATAAAAAGTTGTAAACCGTTTCACTAAATCCAATTCCGCAAAAATACATTTTTCGTACTAAGTATCAACTTTTAAATCAGACAGATTGAATTTTTTTATTTGAGCTGTAAAACAAGCCGAAAAGACTAAATTTGTAAAAGTACGACTCAGTACAGGCATTAACTATGTGGCTTCAAAAATTATCTGTTATTAATTTTAAGAATTATTCTGAAGCCGAGTTAAATTTTTCAGATACTATCAATGCTTTTACCGGAAATAACGGAGCAGGTAAAACAAACCTGCTTGATGCAATTCATTACCTATCACTTTGCAAAAGCTATTTTAACCCGATAGACAGTCAGCAGATCAGACAGGGTGAAGAACTTTTTATGATTCAGGGTACTTTCTGGAAAAACAATTCAAACGAGGTGATTTACTGTGGCTTGAAGCGTAATCAAAAAAAGAAATTCAAGCGCAATAAAAAAGAATATCAACGCCTTGCCGATCATATAGGCCTTTTTCCATTGGTCATGATTTCTCCAAATGATATCAGTCTGATTACTGAGGGAAGTGAAGAACGTAGAAAGTTTATAGATAATGTGATTTCTCAAACTGACAGCCTCTATCTGGATGAACTTATCAATTATAACCGTAATCTGATGAACAGAAATGCTATGTTAAGGCAGATAGCAGTCTCGGGCAATTTTGACGCAGCGCTTTTAGAGATTTATGATGATCAGCTTATCCGTTCCGGCAATAAGATTTTCGAGAAACGTAAAGCCTTTATGGAGATATTTACTGAAATCTTCAACAAACACTACCGATACCTTAGTGAAAACGCCGAACAAGTTGAACTGGTTTATGATTCACCATTGTTTCAAACAGACTTTTCTACCATTATAAAAAGAAATCTTGATCGTGACCGGATACTTGAGCGTACTTCCAGCGGAGTACATAAAGACGAGCTGAATTTTAGTATTCAGGGGATGACGATGAAAAAATTTGGCTCACAGGGTCAACAAAAATCCTTTCTAATTGCTTTAAAACTTGCCCAATACACCTTTTTGCTCCAACAAAAGGGATTTGAACCCTTGCTACTTTTGGATGATATATTTGATAAACTGGATGATGCCAGAACCACCAAGCTTATGAAAATGGTATCTGACAAAGATTTCGGACAAATATTTATTACAGATACAAGCAGGGATAGAATTGAGACTATTTTTTTAAAACTGGGTGTTGCGGTTAATATTTTTGATATCGAAAAAGGAATTATTGCCCACTGATCATCCTGCAATAGCGACAGATTTTATTAAATTTAAACAAGGATTCAATAGTCCTCTACATATGAGCCGTACCAACGATAAACCCCTTAAGGATGCGATAGAACAAATGCTTCAGGTTTACAAACTGAGGAGAAAGTTTGATGAAACATCCCTGATTGTGGCATGGCCCGAAATGATGGGAAAAGCAGTCGCCAATCGTACTAAGGATATCTTTATTCGCGATCGAAAATTATTTATAAGGCTTGAATCTGCAGTGATTAAAAATGAATTATTGATGATGCGCAGTAATATAATAGAGAAAATGAATGAACGCGCCGGAAGCAATATTATTGATGAAATAATTTTTCTGTAAATACCTTCAAATTAAGGAAAGGCAATAAATAAGCTTAGAATTAATCAGTTAAGGTTTTGTGACCAAATTGATTTTATATCGATCTCAGGTTAACTCAACTTCTTTTCGCTATAGTTTTTTACCATCAGATAATACAAAACTGTCAAGAAAAAGGCAATTGAGAATGCCTTGAGGATAAATAAATAATCCACATTCCGATCCCAACCACCCCAATAAGAAACGGCGGCTGGTATGATAAGCATAACCAGAAAAAATATCATGAAGCGGGCTTGAAGAATTTTCATCTCAGATGTTTTTATACTATCACCCTGTAAAATTTTACAGGGTGATAGTATATTGAGCGTTAGAAACGCTCGAATGCTGTAAAGAAAAAACGTCCTTCAATTTCAGCATTATCGTCTGAATCAGATCCATGGATTGCATTCGCATCAATAGATTTTGCGTATTTGTTACGGATAGTTCCGGCTTCCGCCTTTGTTGGGTCAGTTGCACCAATCAGCTTACGAAAATCCTCAACAGCATTATCCTTCTCCAGAATTGCAGCTACAATTGGACCGGATGACATAAAATCAACCAAGTCTTTGTAAAAAGGGCGCTCACTGTGTATTGCGTAGAATTGTCCGGCAATATCTTTGCTCAATCTAGTGTATTTTAAAGCAATCACTTTAAAACCACCTTTGATAATATCATCCAAAATTGCTCCGGTGTGGCCATTGGCTACAGCATCGGGCTTAATCATTGTAAAAGTTCTGTTTGTTGCCATCTTAGTTAGTAAAAATTGCTGCAAAAGTAACGCTAATTAATCAAAGGATAAAGGATTTTAAAAAATGCGCATCTGCAAATCAGTAATTTTAATAACTTTGCAATTCTTTTTATTAAACATGTTAGAATTAGACTCCCTTAAAGAGTATTTAGCTGAACCAAGGCACATTGTAATCACTACACATCCTAAACCGGATGGTGATGCTATGGGTTCTTCTTTAGGGTTGTATGCGTACCTTTTACTTAAAGGTCATCAGGTAAGTGTAATTACACCAACAGATTATCCTACTTTTTTAGACTGGCTGCCTAATAATTCCGATGTCATAATCTACACTGAAAAACCTGAACAATCACAGCAATTAATTGCCTTAGCAGATCTGATATTCTGCCTTGATTTTAATTCTTTGGTTCGCATTTACGATTTGGGGACCTATGTACGTGATTCGAAAGCAAAAAAGGTTTTAATCGATCATCATTTGGAGCCCGAGGGTTTTGAAGATTATCGTCTCTGGACAATCAGCGCATGCGCAACCGCTCAGCTAGTTTATGAGTTTATTGTGAATGTAATGGGTGAAAGAGCTTTGCTAAATCAAGCCATTGCAAGCTGCCTTTACACTGGAATAATGACTGATACAGGTTCTTTCAGATTCCGTTCAACAACTTCCAATGTGCACCGGATTGTTGCAGACCTGATTGATTATGGTGCTGATAATACACTGATCCATCAAATGGTATATGATGATTTTTCAGAAACCAGATTACGCTTCCTTGGCCACTGCCTGCTGAACAAGCTTGAGGTATTAAATGAATACAACTCAGCGATTATTGTTATTACAAAACAGGAACTTGATAAATATAAAATTTCAACCGGAGATACAGAAGGAATAGTAAACTATGCACTTTCAATAACAGGAATCCGGCTTGCAATTCTTATTATTGAGCGTCAGGATATAGTTAAATTGTCCATCCGCTCAACCGGTGATTTTCCGGCTAATGAAATTTGTAAAAAATACTTCAATGGTGGGGGTCATAAAAATGCAGCCGGTGGTTTCTCCAATGAGAAAATAGAAACAGTTAGAGAAAAATTTGATTTGATTCTGCCAGAATTCAAATCACTATTGATACAATAATCAGAATATTAAATAGAATTGATTTTATAACAGTAAAAAACAATAATTAAATACAAGGGAAGCTTTCAGGTGTTTTTGAACCAAAATTAAAATTTTTCAAATCCTGATTGATTCAATTAAAAAACAATGTATATTTCAAAACAATAGAAAAAACAAATGAAAAAATTAGTAATAGTACTAGGGCTAGCAGTTACGGGATTAACTGCTTGCAACAATTTTGAAAAAGGTGAAGGAGACATGTTATACAAGATTCACACCGACAAACCTGGAGAAAAAATCAAAGAAGGTGATTTTATAGCATTCAAAGCAATTGAAAAAACTGAAGGTGATTCAGTTCTGTACAGTTCTTATGATTATGATCGTGCTTCTTTATTGGTTAAGGAAAAATCTGTCTTCAAAGGCGATCTTTTTGCTGCTCTTGGCCTCTTAAGTGAAGGTGACAGTGCAACATTCAAAATCAATATCGATTCAATGGTTCAAAAGATGGGTCGTCCACAACCTTCAGATACTACTAAAAAATACCTGATTTACAATGTTAAGATTGATAAAGTAATTCCAAAAGGAACTTTAAGCGATAGTCTTTTTCGCGCCAAGATTGACGAGTACCTGAAATTAGAAATGGAGCAGGCAAAAACTACAGAAGCTACTAAACTAAAAGCCTATGTTAGCGCAAAGAGCTTGAAACCTACAGTAACTGCATCTGGCTTGAACTATATAATTTCTAAAGAAGGTACTGGAGCAAAAGCGAATCCAGGTGATACAGTCGTAGTAAATTACACCGGTATGTTTTTAAGTGGTAAAGTATTCGACAGCAGTCTGGCGGAGGTAGCCAAGAAAAACGGTACTTTTAATCCAGCACGTCCTTATGAACCATTGAAACTTCCAGTCGGAATGGGTGGTTCTATCCCAGGATTTGAAGAAGGCTTAATGCTTTTAAATAAAGGTACAAAAGGAACAATCATTTTACCTTCAAAATTGGCTTATGGTGAGCAGGGAAATCAGGGAATTCCTCCATATTCTCCTTTGGTCTTTGAACTTGATATAGTAAACATCATTCCGGGAACAGCTCCTGTTGCTGCTGCTGCTCCGAAACAATAATTACAGCTTTTCAACCAAAAAAGTCCTTCCTGAATATTCAGGAAGGACTTTTTTAGTTAAGGCTAACAGCATAAACCCGTCATTTCGAACACACATATAGAATTTATTTCTTGAAACTTAAACTCAGTGTGTGAACAAATCTATTGATTCTGAGCTGCTCTAAATCATGAGGTTTATCTTCGCAGTTGATTTTTTTTAATACACCAATCCATTTCGCTCATCGAAATGACTGGATCTGAAATTTGTGCGTATTATTTAGAAGCAGCCTCCTTCAATACATCCATGTAGTATTTCTCATAAATCGGCAAAATCAGACTCAGATCAAATTCTTGTGCACGCTTGAGTGCTCCTTCTTTAAATTCTGCCAATTGCTTATCATTTTTTAAAACTAAAATTGAATGTTTAGCCATTGCATCGATATCCCCCACATTATCCATAAATCCGGTAATACCATCAATATTCAGTTCAGGTAAACCACCAGCATTAGAGGTGATAACTGGTACCTTACAGGCCATTGCCTCCAGAGCTGCCAAACCAAAACTTTCTGATTCAGAAGGCATAATAAACAAATCGGAAACCGATAGAATCTCTTCAACTGCATCCTGCTTCCCAAGGAATCTCACATTGTCACATATTTCCAGATCACGGCACAACTGCTCACAATAAACTCTTTCCGGACCGTCGCCAACCATTAATAATTTAGAGGGAATCTCCTTTTGAATTTTCTCGAAGATATGAACCACATCCTGTGTGCGCTTTACTTTTCTAAAATTAGACGTGTGTACAACAATCCGCTCATCATTTGGTGCAATTGCTAGCTTAAAATGATCCTTAGCCTTCAGACTAAAACGCTGTAAATCAATGAAATTTGGAATAACCTTAATGTCTTTTACTACATCAAAATGCTTATAAGTATCTTCCTTAAGATTTTCTGAAACCGCAGTTACACCATCCGATTGATTAATCGAAAAGGTAACAACAGGCTTATAAGTTGGATCTTTACCAACCAGAGTAATATCAGTTCCATGTAAGGTTGTGACCACAGGAATATGAATTCCATAAGTTGCCAGAATTTGCTTCGCCATAAAAGCTGCAGATGCATGAGGAATAGCATAATGAACATGCAGTAAATCAAGCTTTTCAAACCTGACAACGTCTACCAGTTTACTCGCAAGTGCAAGTTCATAAGGTGGGTAATCAAATAAAGGATAGTTCGAGACAGAAACCTCATGATAAAACAGGTTTTCAGAAAAGAAATCAAGTCTTGCCGGCTGTCTATAGGTTATAAAATGTACCTGATGTCCATTATCGGCCAATGCCTTACCTAATTCTGTGGCTACCACCCCACTACCACCGAAAGTAGGATAACAAACTATTCCAATTTTCATCTGTTTGTTTTTTGTTTTTAATGGTAATGAATCAGTTCCCAAATGCTTGGCCAGGCGAACTATCAAAAGCATGTTCATGATAGTTAGTAATGGCTAAGCTCATGATTTTGGGTTTTGTTAATTATACCAGGTACAAATTTACTAATTATGATAAGATTAGAGCTTAAATTATATTAAGTCTCTATGATGTTTAAAAAAATAAGCGAAGTTAATTTCTAATTCCATTGACAAATCAAAAGCCATGCCAGCAGAAGCATTTTACTTCCTAATCGCTTCATAAATCACATCCTGAATGCGGCCTCTGATATTCAGATCAATAAGCTTCGACGTTACACCGGGGTTCACTCTATTGGATAAAAAAATGTAAACCAGATTATATTTGGGATCCACCCAGACGCAGGTTCCAGTGTAACCGGTATGACCGAATGTCAGCGGAGAAGCAAGCCTGGAAGGATAGCCTTTGGTACTCTCTTCATCCCAACGATCGAAACCAAGTCCGCGACGACTAATGGCAGATTGTTTTGCGGTGAACATATTTACCGTTTCAGCTTTGAAGTATCGAATTCCACCATAAATTCCTCCATTCAAAATCATCTGGTACAATATTGCAAGATCATTGGCATTTGAAAAAAGTCCGGCATGGCCAGATACCCCACCGACCATTGCTGCACCCTGATCATGAACATATCCTTCAAGTAAAGTCTTTCTGAATTCCTTGTCATCTTCCGTTGGAATTATCTCTTCCTTTGGAAATCTGAGGCGCGGATTAAAGCCTGCCCTTGTCATACCCAGCGGCTTATAAAACTGATCCATAACATAAGATTCCATCGGCCTTCCGGATTGGCGTTCCACAATATCCTTCATAAAATACATACTCAAATCGCTGTAGACATACTTACCCTGGTTTGAAAGTGTGGAGTTCAGCATCAACGGCCACATCACTTGCTTGAAATAATCTTTTCGTAAATAATAACCATCAGCAACCTTTACCGGATGTACTTCAGAAGAATCTCTGCTATAATCTGATTCTGTTAAATTTCTGTAAAACGGGATAAAAGGAATGAATCCGGCCTGATGAAGCATTACCTCCCTAACAGGTATATCCTTTTTATTGGTATTTCTTGATCGCGGAATATAGGCTCCAACATTGGTATCAAGCTTTATTTTCCCTTCTTCAAACAAACGCATAACCGCCATTGTTGTTGCCGAAATTTTTGTAACCGAAGCCAGATCATAAATGTCAGTTATCCGTGTTGGGGTTCGGTCTATGTAAGTCCGGGTGCCATAGGCCTTGTTAAAAATAATATTTCCATCCTTTACTACAAGCACAACTGCGCTGGGAGTAGCTCTCTGCCGAATTGCTTCTTCTGCGATTTCATCAATTCTGTTGAGTTCAGCACTATTGATTCCCAATTCCTCAGGCACCGTATATTTCAATCGGATTTTGGTAGTTGAAAAACCTGAATTTAAATGATATTTGGTAGAAATTTGCTGATTCAGCCGGGCATTTACTGCAGTTCCACCAAATACCAATTGAGCAGCAAAATTTGCGGAGACAGCCGATTTCCTTTCAGACCATATAATTACTGCGTTCAAACCTTCGAGAAACTTCATGCTGCCTGATTCACCTGATAAACTAATAATCAGTGATTTATTTAACTGAAGATCAAATAATAAGGGAATAGTTCGGGGATCATTCAGCGCCTGATCTGTTACCTGAACAATTATAGTGTTAAAAAACTTGAGGTCGTCATTCAAATCATTAAAGCTAAGCATATCATGATTATACTTTGCTGATGCAAAGGACTCCACATGGGTATACTTATTTAATATACTATCGAATACAGATGCATAGGCAGAACCAATATTGACGCTGGCAAGAGTCAATGGCATCAAATCGTTTAATGGTATCAGTTGAGTTTCGTTGTTTAATAATACAGTTGAGTTTTCAACATTTTTCCACTCAATCAACAAGGATTCATTCCTAAGATTTTCTGCCATTTGTGCACATGCAGACAGAGTAAAAAAACAAAGCAGACAAACTGCGACCGGCAATGCGGTTATTTTCAATAATTTATTTGTTGTAAACATTCTCGCCATTTAAATATGTTTTTAATACCTGGGTCTTAAAAAGCTGCCCGTCATCCGCTTTCATAATATCCTGATCAAGGATTAAAAAATCAGCAAATTTACCTGCTTCAATGCTACCCTTTTCCTTCTCTTCAAATTGACCTTTGGCAGCCCAAATTGTCATTCCGCGCAAAGCCTGTTCGCGACTTATCGCATTTTCCATCTGATAACCACTTTCAGGATAACCCTTCATGTCTTTTCTAACCACTGCCGCGTAAAACGTATACATAGGGTTTATATTTTCAACAGGAAAGTCAGTCCCCAGAACGATCCATCCATTTTGATCCAGTAATTGTTTAAATGCATAAGCACTTTTAAGCCTTTCAGATCCTAAGCGATCTTCAACCCAATACATATCAGAGGTGGCATGTGTACTTTGTACCGAAGGAATGATATTATTTTCAGCAAACATTTTAAAATCAGCCTGATTCACTACCTGTGCATGCTCAATCCGCCAACGAAAATCATTTTTACCTTTTAAAACTTTGGCATAAACATTCAATATTTCTCGGTTAGCAGAATCACCGATAGCATGGGTATTCATCTGAAAACCCGCATCAGCAATTTTCTGAGCTACTTCGGAAAAATGCTTCTTATCACTTAACAAAAATCCTGAGTAACCTGGCTTATCCGAATAAGGTTCCAAAAGGCGTGCACCTCTTGATCCGAGAGCTCCATCCATATAAACTTTGAAGGAACGAACATTTAACCGATCGGTTTTTAAAGCACCATTCTTAAAAAGGAAATCATAATTTTCTTTGGAATCACTAAGCATAGCATATATGCGCATCTTAAGCTGACCATTTTTCTGAAGTTCGGTAATTACAGGTACTAAACCATGATTAATGCCACAATCAGTAACCGAGGTTAATCCTACAGTAAAGCAATTCTTTTGAGCATCTAAAAATGATTCCCTAATCTGCGCTAAAGTTGGTTCCGGAATTTTGGCGTAAACAGCATTCTGAGCATTGTCAATCAATATTCCTGAAAGCTTTCCGCTTATGGTTTCCACCTCTCCGCCAATGATCTGGTGTCCGGGTTTAAATCCCGCCAGATCAAGCGCTGCTTTATTTGCAATAGCCGCATGACCGTCTATGCGGGTAAGTACCACCGGCCTGTTTGGAAAAAGCTTATTCAGTTTGGTATTATCAGGAAATTCCTTTATCGACCAGTCGTTCTGGTCCCAACCCCTGCCAATGATCCAACCCTCGGGATTTTCCCTGCCAAATTGCTGCAGCTTCTCCAGGATTTCTACCCAACTTTTGGTTCCAACAAGATCTGCCTGCTGAAGACCCTCGCCATATCCATAGAAATGTGAATGCCCATCAATGAAACCCGGATAAACAGCCTTCCCTTCCACATCAAGGATTTTCCCCTTATACTTTTTCAAAATATCCTTAGAACTTCCTGTTTCTAATATTTTTCCATCTTTTACTGCAAATGCCTCTACGACTGAAAAGTTGTCATCCACAGTGTAAACCATTGCGTTGTGAACAATCAGATCAACCTCTTTTTGAGAATTGCAAGAAAAAAACAGCGCTGTGAGAGCCAGCAGAATGAAATTTCTGTTCATAAACGAATTTTTTTTGAAATAAATTTAATTGGTAAATATAAATTATGCGCGAGCAATTATCCTTCAAAAACTCAATTAAAAAGCTTCATCCTTGATCCCGATAACAGAATTGCCATTACACAGGAAAAATGTTTGTTAATCGCTTCAATTCATTTACTAATAGTACCTATAAACCCGCTCATGATAAGTGATACCCTAGGCAATGTACAGAAATATGAAAACTAAAGATTTGAAAGCGATCAATGCTTATATACGTACTGTAAAGCCTGTAAAAAACCGGGTTAAAAAGTTCAGTAAGATGTAATTCTGTATCCCTCGACTATCATTACTCTGATAATCCATTTATTCAATAGCTGGGCATTTTATATCATTCTATTCTCCCTTTATTCACATTATACTCCCCTTAACATTAAAACACCTTATCTTTGAATTAGAAAACACATTTTATTCGGAAGCCTGAAAGATTTCTGTTAATTTACCAGTGTTTCTTTAAATTAAATACCTTGAGAAAAGTCATAGAAAGCTTTTTATACAATAAACTAAATTAACTTGTCTGATATAATACAGCTTTTACCTGATTCAGTTGCCAACCAGATCGCAGCTGGAGAAGTGGTTCAAAGACCGGCCTCGGCATTAAAGGAACTCATTGAAAACGCTATTGA